>CAVEPP010000098.1:0-6384 GCA_963617605.1 Alloprevotella sp.
CCGGCATAGCCGGTGGTTGCCTTTTTAACAATGCAGCGAACCCCCGGAATATTCCGGGGGTTCTGGCTTTTTTATTCGGTTTTCGCTTCGTCCCGGAAAAGATACACGCGGGTCTCATACGGCTGCGTGACGAAACCGTTGTTCTCGATATAATCCGTGTGGCTCTTCAAAAGGAGCTTTCCCTTCCGCAGATCGTATCCGCGGGGTGCCTTGAACTTTACGGGATTCACCGAGTACGAGCAGATGACGAGCAGCCGCTCGCGTTTGGCCCGGCGCTCATACACAAAGAGCTTGTTGCTGAGCGGATAATACTGGCGGAACGTGCCATAGCGCACGACCGGCAGCTCGTGCCGCAGACGGAGCGCCTCGCGGTAGAAGTTCAGCAGCGAGTCGGGGTCATCCTCCTGTGCGGCGACATTGATCTGCGGATAGTTCTCATTGACCGCAAACCACGGCGTGCCGGTCGTAAACCCGGCGTTCGGCGCGCCGCTCCACTGCACGGGCGTGCGCGCGCTGTCGCGCGAGCCCCAGTAGATGCGCTGCATGCGCTTCTTTTCGGATTTATGCGTGGCGAAGTGGTAGTACTGGTTGATGGTCTGCACATCCTCGTAGCCGTCGATCGTCTCGGGATAGATGTTCGTCATGCCGATCTCCTGCCCCTGATAGACGATGGGCGTGCCCTCCTGGAAGAGATACGACGCCGCGAGCGCCTTGCCGCTTTCGGTGTTGTACTTTTCGCTTCCGTAGCGGCTGATGACGCGGGGATGGTCGTGGTTTTCAATATACAGCAGGTTCCAGCCCTTCCCGCGCAGCGCCTTCTGCCAGTGTTGCCAGATGGCCTTGAGCTTCACAAGGCAGAACGGGTGATGGGAATAGTCCTGCAGGAAGCAGTCGCCCTCCATGCACTGAAACGGGATCATCATGTCGAGCTCGGGGTGCTTGCCGCCGATGAAGTCGAGCGCGCGCTTCGTCGTGATGAGCGGGGCCTCGCCGATGGTCACGCAGTCGTAATCGTCGAGCACGGTGCGGAACTCGTTGAGATATTCGTGCAGGTGCGGGCCGTTGTTATACTGGAAAATGCCGCGCGCCATGGGCATATAAAACGGCGCGTCCGGCAGTCCCTTGGGCTTGGAGATATAGGTGATAACGTCCTCGCGGAAGCCGTCCACGCCCATATCCAGCCAGAAGCGCAGAATTTTCTTTACCTCGGCGCGGACGCGGGGGTTATCCATGTTCAGATCAGGCTGCTTGATGGCGAAGATGTGGAGATAGTACGCCTTGCGCACCTCGTCATACTGCCACGCCTTGCCCTCGAACATGCTGTCCCAGTTGTTGGGGAGCGTGCCGTCCTTTTTCGGCTTGCGCCAGATATAGTAGTCCTTATACGGCTCTTCCCCGCGGCGGCTCGCCTGAAACCACGGGTGCTCGTCGCTCGTGTGGTTCACGACAAGGTCCATGATGACCTTGATGCCGCGCTCGTGCGCGCCGTCGAGCACCTTTCTGAACGCCGCCATGCCGCCGTATTCGGCAGAGATGTCCATATAATCCGCCACGTCGTAGCCAAAGTCGGCGTTCGGCGAGGGGTAGAGCGGCGAAAACCAGATGGCGTCCACGTGCAGACTTTTGAGATAGTCCAGCTTTTCGTACACGCCCATCAGATCGCCCACGCCGTCGCCGTCGGCGTCCTTAAAGCTGCGCGGCCAGATCTGGTAGATGACCGCGTCCTTATACCAGAAGGTTTTTTCCATATCTTTGTCCTTTCCGCCGCTCACCGCAGCTTTTCCTCGCAGAAAATGCGCATATTTTCGATTTGGACGATCTCCCCGTCCGGCAGTTCGACCGTGCCGGAGAGCGTTCCGAAATACTGCCGCACCTCGGAGCACAGCAGCATGGCGCGCCGCCGGACGCGGTATTCGCGCCGCACCGCAAATTCCAGATGCAGCCGGCGGGTGCTGTCGGAAATGTACCACGGCCGCAGCGGATCGGACGCGCTGCGCTTCATGTATACGCGCCCGAGCTTGCAGAGCACGCCGTCATAAAAGAGCGCGTTTTCGTCCGCGCTGTCCGCGCCGTCGGAGAGAACAAGGGAGATCACATGCCCGTCAACGCACGCGCTGCCGAAGGCTCGGAGATACGCATCGCCGCGCGGCATCATGGCGCGCACGCTCTCGGAGAAGAGGAACGTCTGCGCGTCGAGCGGCAGATCGCGGTTGTGCATCCGGAGATACCCGGAAAGACCGGGAAAGCACCGAAAGCCCCGGTAATAAAACTGCTTTCCGGCAAGCGCCTCAGCGGTATAGATACCGTCGCCGTCGTTCGCGCAGGAGAGATCGCCCTCGAAGCGTTCGGAGCGGAACTGCACGCGGCGCACGCCGCCGTAATGCGTCAGAAGAAGATACAGATCGTCGTTTTCAAATTTAACGGTGTGTTCCTCGCCGCAGGAAAAATCCAGATCGAACGCATCGCCCGGAAACGCCTGCACGCCGCCGGAGGCGTACCTCTCGTCCGTCTCCAAATCGGTGAGCCGCACCTCGGCAATGCCGCCGGAGCGCGTATGCCCGTAGCTGATCTCCAGCGCGAAGGACGCTCCGGCAACAAAATAGCGCTCCCATTCCGAGAGACCGCCGCCGGCAGCTTCCTTGTTATAGATAAAATCGTCCTGTGCCGACCAGCCGGGACGGGTGAGCTTTCCCTTTTCGTTCAGCAGCTCCGCCGGCGCGCGGTATTCTTCCATGTCAGACCTCCATGATGTGCAGCGCGGCGATCTCCGGGTTTTGGATGCGCCGCATAACGGCGTAAGCGTGGGGTTCGAGGAAATCCCAGCCGCCGTCCGTCAGACCCTGCGCGCGCAGCTCTTCGATCACCGCGGCGCTCACGCGCTCGATCGTATCCTCGTCCGGCTCGCGCAGCAGCGCTTCAAGCGCCGGAACAACGTCCGCGAGCTTCGGCAGCTCTTTCGCTGCGCGGAACGCCCATTTATAAAACGGCATATGCCGCCGGTTGAGCAGGAAAAGCATGGCGAGCGTGTGGTTTACAAACTCGCAGCACGCGAGCCGCGCCGCGGCCTCTTCCCCGTGGCGGCGGCAGCGGGAGACGTTGTACTGCCCGGACTGCGCCATGAGCACGGCGTGCCCCGCGATCTTTTTGATGCGCACATCCTCCGGCATGCCGGTGCGCAGCGTTTCCCGGATGCCCGTCATATCGCCGGAGCCGTCGTAGAATATCTCCCCCGCGCACGCGGCGGCGAGAGCATAGGACGGGATCGCCATCCATTCGCGCCACGTTTCCGGCGTATGGAAAAGGCCCGTCTGTTCCAGGAGGAACTGTTCGGTCGTTTTAACGCCGTAGCGCCCGTTTCCCTGACGGCTGCGGTGCTCGGTCTTCACGCCCAGAAACTCCCGCGGCAGGCGGTCGTAGAGCGTGGAGAGCAGAAAGCCGTGCGTTTCGGCGTCCTCCGGCGCGAGAAAGAGCATGCACCCCGCGGCGTAGCCGTGGTCGTGGGAGAGCTCGTCGTCGTATCCGAGACAGTCCGACCCACCGCCGCAGAGTCCCGCGGCGAGCCGCGGCAGCAGTACGGGGCAGATCTCTTCAATAGCCGGGCGCACGGCGTTCTCCCAGAAGGCGCGGGAGAGCTCAAGTCCCTTCATAGATGATATCCGCCCTTTCCCGGAGATCGCGTGCCGCGTCCGCGCGCCCGAGCGCTTCGAGCGCCGGGGCGATCTTCCGCGCCGTGTGCGCATAGTAGTATTCCCAGACGGTGTCCGGGCTGTCCATGCGCTCCATTGCTTTATCCAGACACGCGGCGATGCGCGCGTCGGCAGCGTTCCGCGTGGCATAGTGCTGCGCAAGATTCACATACGTCACCGCGAGATCAAGATCGCCGGGACGCTTTTTCTGGTTTTCCAGCGCGCGGAGCATGTACCGCTCCGCCTCGTCCGGACGGTGCAGCGCGTCGAGCGCCGCGGCCATGTTGTTATAGAGCGCCGCAAGGCGCGGATGGTCTGCGCCGAGCGAGACGGCGTACAGGCTCTCCGCTTCCCGGAAGAGCGGCAGAGCACGCTCTGCCTCGCCGAAGGCGGCGAGCGCCGTGGCTGCGTTTATAAGGATCGTCCCGCGCGCGGCAGCGCCGGGGCGCACCTCGCCGAGCAGCTCCATGCACCGGCCGAGCACCGGGTAAAATTTCTCCGCGTCGGCACGCTGGCGGTAAAAGCCCATCAGCTCGCTGCAAAGAGAGATCGCGGCGCTTTTCTCGCCGGTCTCCTCCGCTTCGGAGAGCGCTGCGAGGAATACGCGCTCCGCGCCGTCCCAGTCGCCGCGGCCCATGCAGTCGTCCGCTCTCGCGGCTATGCTGTCCATTGTTTCTTTCATACGGCGATTATACCTTGAATTCCCGGCAGTTGCAAGTTATAATGAACGCGTTGACATTTCACGAAAAGAGGTTCAAACCTATGAAAAAGACCGTTATGCGCTCCTACGCCAAGCTCATCGTGCGCGTGGGCGCGAATGTCCAGAAGGGCCAGGAGGTGCGTGTTTTCGCGTCTCTCGACCAGCCGGAGTTCATCAAGATGCTCGTGGAGGAATGCTACAAGGCGGGCGCGAGCCGCGTCAACGTGGACTGGAATTACCCCGAGCTCACGAAGCTCGCTGCGCGCTACATGAAGCTGCGCGATCTCTCCGAGACCCGCGAGTGGGAAAAGGCGCGTATGCAGGACATGGTGGATCATCTGCCGGTGCGCATCTTCATCGAGTCCGAAGATCCCGACGGACTGCGCGGCATCAACCCGAAGTACTTCAAGGCGTTTGCCGAGAAGGTCAAGGTCTCCAAGCCCTACCGCGACGCCATCGACAACAAGCACCAGTGGTGCATCGCCGCCGTGCCGGGCGAGGCGTGGGCAAAGAAAGTCCACCCCGAGCTCAGCAAGCGCGCCGCCGTGGAGCAGCTCTGGAAGGACATTCTCTACACCGCCCGCGCCGACGGCGAGGACCCCATCGCCGACTGGGAAGAGCACAACCGCGATCTCAAGGCGCGCAGCAAGTATCTGAACGATCTCCATCTCCGGGAACTGCGCTACCACTCCGCGAACGGCACGGATTTCAAGGTCGGCCTCATCCCGACGGCCGAGTTCCACGCCGGACGCGACACGACGATGCAGGGCGTTGTCTACGATCCCAACATGCCGACCGAGGAGGTCTTCACCTCTCCCGACCGCCGCACCGCCGAGGGCATCGTGTATGCCACGAAGCCGCTCTCCTATCAGGGCCAGCTCATCGAGAACTTCTCCGTCCGCTTTGAAAAGGGCCGCGCCGTGGAAGTCAAGGCCGAAAAGGGACAGGCCGTTCTCGAACAGATCATCAGCATGGACGAGGGCTGCCACTATCTCGGCGAATGTGCGCTCGTACCGAAGGAGTCCCCGATCCATCAGTCCGGCCTGCTCTTCTACAACACGCTCTTCGACGAGAACGCCGCCTGCCATCTGGCGCTCGGCTTCGGCTTTGACGAGTGCGTCAAGGGCTTTGAGAACATGACCAAGGAAGAGCTCTACGAGATCGGCGTCAACGATGCCGGCAACCACACCGACTTTATGATCGGCAGCGACGATCTCTCCATCGACGGCGTGGACGAGCACGGCAACGTGCACCCCATCTTCCGCAACGGCACCTGGGCGTTCTGAGTCATATTCTCCGGCATTACAAACCCCGCGAGCCTTTCCGACTCGCGGGGTTTTGCGTATGCAGCAGCTGCGTGGTAAAATAAGATAAAAAAGCGCCAAGGAGGCTCGTATTATGGTGCAGTTTCAGAAAGACGCCGCGCTCGGCGGCGTTCCGGAAGTCGTTTATCCCGGTAAGTGCTTTGGACATACCGCAAAATAAAAGGGAGAAAAACGTTATGACGAAAATACCAGACCCGAACGCGGTCTTTCCCAACGAGTATAAAACGTCCTGCTTTATCAAGAATGTCATCACCGCGCCGAACATCTTGGTCGGCGATTACACCTATTATGATGACACCGTTGACCCGACGGGGTTTGAGCGCAACAATGTGCTTTTCAATTACCCGGAGTTCGGCGACCATCTCATCATCGGCAAGTTCTGCCAGATCGCTTCCGGCACAAAGTTCATCATGGGCCCGGCAAACCACCGCACCAGCAGCGCCACAACATACCCCTTCAACGTTTTTGGCGGCGCATGGACGGAGAATACGCCGCCGCATATGGCGCAGCTTCCCCGCAAGGGTGATACGGTCATCGGAAACGATGTGTGGATCGGGCGGGAGAGTGTTGTCATGCCCGGCGTGAAGATCGGCGACGGCGCGATCGTTGCCGCGTATTCCGTTGTCGTGAAGGACGTTCCCGCTTATACCGTTTACGGCGGGAACCCGGCGCG
>CAVEPP010000099.1:0-6355 GCA_963617605.1 Alloprevotella sp.
TCCTTTATTGCATCGCTTCGACCTCGATGTTCAATGTGTGTTTTGCTCATCCCTAAGTTTGTCCAGAAAGCATTCTGGACAAACTCTCAAACGAGACCCGCTGCGCTGGGCTCTCGTTTGAAAAGGCTGCGGCTCGCCGCAGCGCACTCGCTTCGCTCGCACGTTTGCGAGCCGAGAGGAATTTTCTCCGACGTACACGCCGCCGGAGAAAATGATCCCATTGATTTGCTCCTGCGGGAGCAAACTCTGTGAGACCATTAAAGGTTAATGGCCTAAGGAAGGAGACGACGAATATGAACGACCGATTTACCGAAAAGGCGAGAAACGCCATTGAAAAGGCGCGCGCCGCCGCCATGGAGCTGGGCCACAGCTACATCGGTACCGAGCACCTTCTGCTCGGTATTGTGCGGGAGAGCGACGGCCTCGGCTCGCGCGTGCTGCGCGAAAACGGCTTCGAGGAGGATCTTGTGATGGATCTCATCGAAAAGGCCGTCGGCCGCGGCGCGCCGGGCATGCCGGTGCAGGGGCTGACGCCGCGCTGCAAGCGCGTCATCGAGATCGCCGTGGCGGAGGCAAACCGCCTGCGCCACAGCTATGTCGGCACGGAGCATCTGCTCATGGGCATACTGCGCGAGCCGGAGAGCACCGCCGCGCACCTTTTGACCGCTGCCGGCGGCGATCTCAACAAGATCTATACGGATGTTTTCACCCGCTTTAGCTCGAGCGATTACCGCGCCGCGGCGCGCAGCGGCGGCGTCGGGCAGCGCACGTCGGTGCGCCACGCGGAAACGAAGAATCTCGACCAGTACAGCCGCGATCTCACGGAGATGGCCTCGCGCGGCGAGCTGGACCCCGTGATCGGGCGCGACAAGGAGATCGCGCGCGTTATCCAGATCCTCTCGCGCCGGTCGAAAAACAACCCGGTGCTCATCGGCGAGCCGGGCGTCGGCAAGACCGCTGTGGCCGAGGGGCTCGCCCAGCGCGTCGCCCACGGCGAGGTGCCGGAGAATCTGCGCGACAAGCGCATCGTATCGCTCGATCTTACCGCGATGCTCGCCGGGACAAAGTACCGCGGCGACTTTGAGGACCGGCTGAAAAACGTTCTCAAGGAGGTCGGCAAGGCGAAGGATGTTGTGCTCTTCATCGACGAGCTGCACACCGTGATCGGCGCAGGCGCAGCCGAGGGCGCGATCGACGCGGCGAATATCCTGAAGCCCGCTCTCTCGCGCGGTGAGATCCAGATCGTCGGCGCGACGACGCTTTCCGAATACCGCAAGCACATCGAAAAGGACGCCGCCTTTGAGCGGCGCTTCCAACCCGTCACGGTCGCCGAGCCGACCGAGGACGAGAGCGTCCAGATCCTGCGCGGCTTGCGCGACCGCTACGAGGCGCACCACGGCTTGAAGATCACGGACGAGGCTCTCACCGCCGCGGTGAAGCTCTCTGCGCGGTATATCAGCGACCGGTTTCTGCCGGACAAGGCGATCGATCTCGTGGATGAGGCCGCGTCGCGCGTGCGCATGGAAAACCTGACTGCCCCGGACGAGATGAAAACAATCGAAGCGAAGCTCGCAACGCTGTCCGCCCAGAAGGAGGAGGCCGTCCGCGCGCAGGACTATGAGCTTGCCGCGCAGCTGCGAGACCGCGAGCGCTCCGAGCGCGGCGCGCTCGAAAAGGCACGCGGCGAATGGGATGCCGAGCGCGGCGGCCACCGCGGTGCCGTGTCCGCCGAGGATATCGCCGCGGTCGTCTCCGGCTGGACGGGCATCCCCGTCACAAGTCTCACCGAGAGCGAGAGCGAGCGGCTGCTGCACATGGAGGATGTGCTGCACCGCCGCGTGATCGGGCAGAATGAAGCGGTCGCGGCGGTGGCGCGCGCCATCCGGCGCGGCAGAGTCGGGCTCAAGGACCCGCGCCGCCCGGTCGGGAGCTTTCTGTTTCTCGGCCCTACGGGTGTCGGCAAGACGGAGCTCTGCCGCGCGCTCGCCGAGGCGATGTTCGGCGACGAGAACGCCATGATCCGCGTCGATATGTCCGAATATATGGAAAAGCACACGGTATCGAAGCTCATCGGCTCGCCGCCGGGCTACGTCGGCTTTGACGAGGGCGGCCAGCTCACCGAAAAGGTGCGCCGCAAGCCCTACAGCGTCGTGCTCTTCGACGAGATCGAAAAGGCGCACGAGGACGTGTTCAACCTGCTTTTGCAGATCATGGACGACGGACGGCTCACCGATTCGCAGGGACGCACCGTCGATTTCCGCAATACCGTGATCGTGATGACGTCGAACATCGGTGCACGAGCCATCACGGATCGCCGCGCTGCTCTCGGCTTCTCCGGGCTGGACGGCACGCCGGAGCGGAGCTATGCGGAGATCCGCGAGGCGGTGACCGCCGAACTCAAAAAGACGTTCCGGCCGGAATTTCTGAACCGCATCGATGAGATCATCGTTTTTCACCGGCTCACCGGCGAGGACATCCGCGCCATTGCCGGGAACATGGTGCAGACGGTGGCGCTGCGCGCCGCCGCGCTCGGCGTGCATCTCACGGTGACGCCCGAGGCGGTCGCCAAGCTTGCCGAAGCCGGGTACGACCCGGATTACGGCGCGCGCCCGCTGCGCCGCACGGTGCAGACGCAGCTCGAAGACCCGCTCGCCGAAGCGCTGCTCACGGGGGAGCTTTCCTCCGGCGGCGAAGCGGAGGCTGTCGTGGACGAGACCGGCCGCGTCACGGTGCATGCCAAGGGCGCGCTCACGGCGTCGTGAGCGATGTGCCGGGGTAGTAGTGCGTTAAGATCTCCCGCCACGTCGAGCCGTTTTTTGCCATGACATTCGCCCCGTACTGGCTCATGCCCGCGCCGTGGCCGCTGCCGGAGACGGTAAAGAGAAAGCTGCGGCCCGTCCACGTGAGCGTAAAGTTTGCCGAGCGCAGCGAGAAGATCGAGCGCATCTTCGTCCCCGGTACGGAGACATCCCCGACGCGGACGGATGATACGCGTCCGCTCGGATCGACCGTCCGCTCGCCGACCCAGTCCGGCGGAAGGGCGGAAAGATCGGCGTCCGGATATGCCGCGAGAAATTTCTCCCGGAAGGTCTCCGGGGAGAACTCCGCGGTCGTGACGAAGTTGGGGACGTCGGACGCCGTTTCCGGGCTCGATACGCTCACGAGATACGGCACATCGCCGCCCCATACGGCGGCGCCGCTCTCGGTATACCCGGCGCTGGAGGCGTGGAAGCACGCGGTGATCGGCTCGCCGTCGTAGACGAGATACACCCCGTCCGTATCGCGCACGGCCTCTTCGATCCGCGATTCCCAGAGATCGTACTGCTCACCCCAGCGCTCGCGGCGCTCTTCGACCGTGAGATACATCTCGCAGCAGCCGGGGTCGGTGCAGAGAGCGCACTGCGGGTGCGCCGCCGGGGGAGTGAGCATGCGCGCGAGCGCATAGCTTCGCGCGGCGGCGGCCTGCGCGCGCAGCGCGTCCGGCTCAAAGGATGCCGGCATCTCCCCGGCAACGACGCCGGGGAGGTATTCCGCCATCGAGAGCGTTTCCGCCGCGCCGCTGCGCAGCAGCGTAACGCTCGTGAGAGTATCGCCCCCGGCAAAGACGCTCGCGGCAGTCTCCGGCGCGGCGGAAGCGGCGGGGGAGACCTCCGGCAGCGCCTCGCCCCCGGAGGTTCCGGCGGCATGCTGCACCGTGACAGGCAGCAGCAGAGAAAACAGCAGCGACAACACGCTCATCAGCATACAGCGTTTCATACTTACCCCTCTCTTGACGATAATCCAAAAGAAGTATAAAATACCATTCATACTTCCTCGTTCCCGGCGCCGGACAAGCGGCGCTCACGGGAAACTCTATGAGGACAGGGGCTTTCCTATGCAGAGAAACGCATGGACATATACGATGGCGGGGACCGTGTTTGCCGCGGCCGCCGTTATGCTGCGCTGGCTTCAGGTGCAGACGATCTTCGACGCCGAGACCGGCCTGCCGACGCTCCACGCGCCGATCACGACGCTGCTCGTCGCGGTTCTCATTCTTGTCGCCGCGGCGCTCTGGTGGCTCTCGGGCCGCATGAAGACCGACTGCGCGCCCGAAGAGCCGGAGGACGCGCTCGCCCTGCCGCACCGCGAGACCGGCTGGATCCTCATCGTGGCGGCGGTGCTCGCTGCATTCGGCTCGGCGTATCTCTTCTTCAAGGAGGACAGCACGCTTATGAAGGCCGCGGCGCTGCTCGGAATTTTGTCCGCGCCCGTGCTCGCCATGATGCCGCAGCTCCCCCGCTGGGGCGGCTTCGGCGCGGCGCTGAGCGTGATGCCGGTGCTCTTCTTCTGCTTGTGGCTTGTGGTGTTCTATAAGGAAAACGCCGCAAATCCGATCCTCTGGGAATACGGCATGGAGATCCTCGCGATCGCCATGTGCCTGCTTGCGGTGTTCCGGCTGAGCGCGTATCTCTTTTACCGCGCCAAACCCCGTCAGGCGATTTTCGCCTGCATGCTCGCACTCGTAACGAGCCTCGCCACGCTCACGGACAGCGTCTCTCTCGGCGCGCGCGCCGTGCTCGGCGGCTGGGGCATCGGCGTGGCGGTCATGTGCTGGATCATCATCAACAACTTCGTCCCTCCCGCGCCGGAGGAAGATACATATTAAAAAGGCTCTCTTGTGTAAAGGGAGCTGTCAGCCGCAGGCTGACTGAGGGATTGTTAAACGCGGCAAACTGACAACCCTTCCGTCACGGCTTCGCCGTGCCACCTCCCCTTACACAGGGGAGGGTATAAATTGAGCGCCCGCAGGAACATTTTCCTGCGGGCGCTTTGCGTCATTTGCATTATTTCGTATGCACCGTGAGCTGGGGATAGGGGATGTCGATGCCCTTTTCGTCAAAGAGCAGCTTGAGCGAACGGTTGAGCGCGCGGCGCGCGGAAAAGATGTTCTCCTCCGTCGCGGAGACGATGAACTTGAGCACAACGCCGCTCTCGGCAAGCTCATCCACACCGATGTACTGCGGTGCGTCGAGGAAAACGGCGCGGTTTTCTTCATACATGGCGGGCAGCGCGTCGGCGATCACGGCTTCCACGGCGCGGAGATCGGCGTCGTAGCCGATGGAGACCGTGCTCACGGCCACGGACGTTTTCTGCGAGCGGTTCTGGAAATTCCGGATTTCGGAATTGTTGATGATCTTGTGGTTGCCGCCGGAATCCTCGAGCGTCGTGGTGCGCACGCTGATATCCACGACCTTGCCGCGAAAATCGTCGAGCACAAGAATGTCGCCGACGTTGTAGCGTCCCTCGGCGATAAGGAAAATACCGGTGAGCACATCCTCAATGAGCGACTGCGCGCCGAAGCCGATGATCAGCGTTACGACGCCGACGCTTGCGAGCGAGGCCGTCACGTCCACGCCGAGCGCACGCAGCCCGAAAAAAACCGAGAGCAGCACCGCCGTGTAGGAGAGAATGCTCCGCGCGAGTGAGCACACTGTCCGTGCACGCGTCTCCTTCGGCAGCTTTAAAAGCAGGGCGAATACGCTGTAGCCGATCCAGATGAAGCCCAGATGACGGCACATCTCAGCCAGCCCGGGCGTGAGTGGGCGCAGAGCATAGCCCAGCGCGCAGAGGACAACGGAAACGATCAGCAGAACGGGAGATTTTTTGACAGGTTTCATGAAACGGCCTCCTTATACGGTGTCGTGCGGACGGTCTCGGCAAAGTCAAAGGGCTCGGTCTCGCCGTCCGGCAGAAAATATGCATGGATGGTCACAAGCTCCGCATGTTCTTCCGGCAGCGGAAGCGTGACAAGGTTGCTGTATTCACCTTTCTCGGCAAACGCGGCGGAGGCATCAAAGCCTTCGACATCCGGCCAGACGAAAACGGTGCCCGCATCAAGCGAGGAAAGATCGTTTCCGACAACGGCGTCGGGGATTGCACCGCCTTCGGTCGGGGTGAGATAAACGCTCACTGTGTCGCTCTCGGCATCGTATCCGCAGGCGATCGTAAATCGCTGCGCGGTGGGGCACTCGACGGCAAGCGTTTCCACACGCCCGTCGGCGTGCGTGATCGTGACACGCACGGAAAGCGTACATTCAATGGTGCTGTCCGTATAAAACTCCGGGTGCGCCTCGCGCACGGAATGGGTCTCGCGCATCGCGCGGTATTCGCCGCGCTCGATGGCAGCCTCGGGGATGGATGTCGTTTTTCCCTCGTCCGGGAAGTTGGGATCAAAGAACGTGATCTCGGCGGAAACAATGCCTTCCGGCACTGGGAAGCGCACCTCGGCCTCGCAGAGAGAAGCGAATGAGAGAAAACGCAGCTCCGAATCCGGCGCGGGGGCCGGTGCTTCCGTGGGCGCTGGCGCGGCTGTTAC
>CAVEPP010000100.1:0-4941 GCA_963617605.1 Alloprevotella sp.
AGACCGCCGAGGACTGTGACGATCTGCATGGGCGCGGCGGAAAATGAGGCGATATTATCCACAGCATACTTTGCCAGCGCCGTCGTGGACCACTTGGAGCTTCCGCCCGCGCGTTCCTGCACGTCAAAGGGGATGCTCACCGTTTTGAAGCCGATCCAGGAGGAGAGAGCGCGGAAGAAGGCGTTCCGCTCCCGCATGTTGATGAGAACGTTGACCGCTTTCCGGTCAAGCAGCTTGAAATCGGATGCGTTCGCCATGTCAATGCCGGTCGCGCGGCTGATGAGAGAATAGAACACTCTCGCCGCGAGACCGTGCGCACAGCTCTCCGCGCCGCGGCTGGCCTTCTGCCCTTCCACAATCTCGTAGCCCTGCTCCCACAAGCGGTACATCTCCACGATCTTCTCCGGCGGATGCTGAAGATCGCCGTCGATCACAACGCAGCAGTCGCCTTTCGCCGCGGCCAGACCTGCGAGGATTGCCGCCTCCTTGCCGAAGTTCCGGGAAAAATGCAGCCCGCGGACGCCGCCGGACGCGGAGAGCGCCGTGATTTTCTCCCATGTGGCGTCCTTTGAGCCGTCGTCCACGAAAATGAGCTCGCAGCCGATCGCGGCATCGGACAGCACGCCGCGGATGACCGAGGCTGTTTTTTCCAGCACGGCCTCCTCGTTATAGACCGGGATCACTACCGAAAGCATCACTCCGCCTCCTTCGCCGTGTCCGGCTCGCACCGGATCTCACCGATGCCGAGCACGTCTGCCATAGCAGCATTCGGCCAGCTCTGTGGGTTTTCCGTGTCGAGATATTTGAGATCGTACAGCGCCGAATAGCGCGTCATCGTCTCGATATACGGTACCGTCACGCTGCTCTCGCCGCGCGCGGCCGCCTCGGTAACGGCCGTTTCGTTCGCACGAACCTGAAGATACACGTTCGTAATATCGGCAAAGCCGAAAACGCCCCAATAGAGCGCGGACAGCACGAGCACCGCCGCCGCCATAAGCACCGGAAGCTTCCCCTTGCCGGAAAAAAGCTCCGACAAAAGCACGGCGTCCGCCGCAATGAGCAGCACCGCCGGAAACGCGAGACACCGCTCCGGATAATATGAGGCTACGCTCAGCGCAAAGTTGGCGCAGAGCGAGCCGAGCACGAGCGCCGCGGCGAGATAAATTCTCTCCCGGCGAACGCGGTACCAGAGCGCCAGAACGAGCGACACAGCAAAAACAACGAGCAGCACCGCCAGCGAGCGGTATTTTTCCAGCGCGGCAATAAGCCCCGTTCCAAGGGACGCGAGCGAGCTCTCCGTACTGCTTTTCATGCTCTCCGCCGGGCGGGTCATCATAAAGAGGAATCCGCCGACCGACGCGAGCACCGGCAGCCACGGCAGAACGCCGTTTTTCTTCCTGCGAAGCGCACGGTGGCCGAGGAGCAGCAGTGCGGAAAGAAAGATCGCGCCGGCCGCCATATTTTCCAGATACGCGCCGGTATAAAAGCCCGCGAGCATCCACAAAATCCAGAACAACGGCTTTTTCTCCGCGTCACGCTCGAAGAGCCGGATATAGGGCGCGAGAAACGCCAGCCCCACAACGCAGCCCCAGCCGTAGTTGCATGCCCCGTCCAGCCAGAAAAACACCTGCCCGAACGCCGGGACAAACACCCATACGCCGCAGAAGATCATAAGGAGGAGGAGATTGTTCCGCTCGTCCTCCGGCTGCGCGATCTGGGCAAGGAGCGCGATCAGCGCCGTGAATATCAAGGCGTTTAAAATATTAAATACCGCTTTGGGCAGCAGCAGGAAAAGCTGCGCCCAGAAATGGGCGAAGAGCCGCCCGTTCATGGTCTGCGCGTGCGCCGCTATGGAGGGAAATATATCGCCGAAGCGCGTGAGGCGCTCGCCAGTCGCAAAGCTGTGCATATACGCCCAGTCGTCCACCGCATACGGCGTGAGGACATTTCCAAGAAGCATGAGCAGAAAGATTCCGAGGAGCAGCGCCGCGCGCACTCTCCCGGAGCGGATCGCCGGCATGGTCAGCGCCTCCTTGCATGGGATTCATTGCTTATATTATACACAAGCGGAAAATGAAGTCAAACGCCGACTCATTTTTTTGAAAAAGCCTCTTGACAATACCCCCAGGGGGTATATAATGCAAACCGAAAGGCAGGGACGGCCCATGGATGAAGAAAAAACGTGCTGCTGCTGTAAAAAGACCGAGCGGAGTGAGGACGAGCGCCGCGCGCTTATGAACCGCCTGAGCCGGATCGAAGGGCAGATCCGCGGCATCCGCGGGATGCTCGAGCGCGACGCCTACTGCGCGGACATTCTCACGCAGTCCGCGGCGGTGAGCGCGGCGATGAACGGCTTTAACCGCGCGCTTTTGAACGCGCATCTCCATAACTGCGTCGTGCGCGACATCCGCGCGGGCGACGATTCCGTCGTGGACGAGCTGACGGAGCTTTTGCAGAAGCTGATGAAGTGAGTCAAAACGCAATATTTACAATAGAAAGGCAAATACCATGACGCAATACTCTGTTACAGGCATGAGCTGCGCGGCGTGCTCCGCGCGGGTGGAAAAGGCGGTCTCCGCCGTGCCGGGTGTTACCTCGTGCGCGGTGAGCCTGCTCACAAATTCGATGGGCGTGGACGGTACCGCGGCTCCCGCGGACATCATCCGCGCGGTGGAAAACGCCGGATACGGTGCAAGTTTGAAGGGCGCGAAGGGCTCCTCGCCCGCCGCGGCAGCGGACGAGCTGGCCGACCATGAGACGCCGAAGCTCAAAAAAAGGCTGATATCCTCGGTGGCAGTGCTGCTCGTACTGATGTACTTTTCGATGGGCAACATGTGGGGCGCGCCGATGCCGCACTGGCTGCACCATAACAGCGTGGGAATGGGGCTTATCCAGCTCCTGCTCGCGGGCATCGTTCTCGTCATTAACCAGAAATTCTTTATCAGCGGCTTCCAGAGCGCCGTGAAGGGCGCGCCGAACATGGATACTCTCGTTGCAATGGGCTCGGCGGCGGCGTATCTCTGGAGCGTATACGAGCTCTTCACGCTGACCATTGACCCGACAGCGGAGGCCGATCTCTATTTTGAATCCGCCGCCATGATATTGACGCTCATCACCGTCGGAAAGACGCTTGAGACGCACTCCAAAGGAAAAACGACCGACGCGCTCCGCTCGCTCATGCAGCTCTCGCCGAAGACGGCGCGGCTGGAGCGGAACGGCGAGGAGGTTGTCGTCCCGGCAGAAGAAGTCGCTCTCGGCGACATTTTTCTCGTCCGCCCCGGCGACAGCATCCCGGTGGACGGCATCGTGCTCTCCGGCACAAGCGCCGTGAACGAGTCTGCACTCACGGGCGAAAGTCTCCCCGTGGACAAGGCGGAAAACGACAAGGTGAGCGCCGGCACGATCAACCAGTCCGGCTTCCTGCGCTGCCGGGCGACCGGCGTCGGTGAGGACACGGCGCTCTCGCAGATCATCCGCATGGTGAGCGACGCCGCCGCGACGAAAGCACCCATTGCCAAGACCGCCGACAAGGTCGCCGGTGTGTTCGTTCCGACGGTGATCGGCATCGCGGCCGTTACCATCATCGTCTGGCTGCTCGCTGGGCAGACGTTTGGCTACGCGCTCGCGCGCGGCATTTCGGTGCTCGTTATCAGCTGCCCGTGCGCGCTCGGGCTCGCTACGCCGGTCGCCATCATGGTCGGCAGCGGCGTCGGCGCAAAAAACGGCATTCTCTTCAAAACGGCAGCTTCGCTCGAAGAGACCGGCCGCACGCAGATCGTTGTGCTCGATAAGACCGGCACGATCACGACCGGTCAGCCGGAGATCACCGATCTTCTCCCGGCGGACGGCGTTTCCGAGGATGAGCTCCTGCTCTACGCCGCAGCGCTCGAGAGCAAGAGCGAACACCCCCTCTCACGCGCCATTCTGAACGGCTTCGCCTCCCGCGGCGGCGAATGCCCGGAGGCGGAGGATTTTACCGCCGTGCCGGGCCGCGGACTCACCGCAAAGATCGAAGGATACACCGTCTGCGGCGGCAACGCGGACTTCATCCGCGAAAAAGCCGGGATCTCCGAAAGCATCACGCAGCGCGCCGCCGCGCTTGCGGACGAGGGCAAAACGCCGCTGTACTTCTCCCGCGATGATAAGCTTCTCGGCGTGATCGCTGTGGCGGACGTCATGAAAGCCGACGCCGCCGAAGCCATCCGGGAGCTCAAGGGCATGGGTCTTCGCGTCGTGATGCTCACAGGCGACAATGCCCGCACCGCCGCCGCCATCGGCGCGCAAGCCGGCGTGGACGCCGTCGTCGCCGGAGTACTCCCGGACGGCAAGGAGGCCGTGATCCGGAAGCTGCGCGAGAGCGGCAAGGTCGCCATGGTGGGCGACGGCATCAACGATGCCCCGGCGCTTACGCGCGCGGACGTCGGTCTCGCCGTCGGCGCCGGAACGGACGTCGCCATCGACGCGGCGGACGTTGTGCTTATGAAAAGCGGCATGAGCGACGTGGCCGCCGCCATCCGGCTCAGCCGCGCGGCGCTGCGCAACATTCGTGAGAATCTTTTCTGGGCGTTCATCTATAATATCATCGGCATCCCGCTCGCCGCGGGCGTATGGATCCCGATCTTCGGCTGGACGCTGCAGCCGATGTTTGGCGCGCTCGCAATGAGTCTTTCGAGCTTCTGCGTTGTGACAAACGCGCTGCGGCTCAATCTCTTCCGTCTGCACGAGGCGAAACACGATAAGCACAAACAGCCGGTGACACTCCCGGAGGAGTTCACCGCCGCACCGCAGGAAAGCCATACGTTCAACGATCATAAGGAGGAAAAAACCATGTACAAAACCACCGTCACCGTCGAGGGCATGATGTGCCACATGTGCGAAAAGCACGTCAACGAAGCCGTTGCCAAAGCGTTCGCCGCCGAGAACCCCGTTTCCGACCACGCT
>CAVEPP010000100.1:5001-6333 GCA_963617605.1 Alloprevotella sp.
GAGTTCGTCTCCGCCGAAAAGCCGGACGAAGCGAAGGTCAAAGAGGTCATCGAGGCCGCCGGCTACACCGTCAAGGCCGTACACACCGAAGCGGTGTAAGATCGCGCACAGACAAATCGGAGTCCCTCCCGGGGCTCCGATTTCTTTTTTCGAACCAATCGGCAGAAAGCGGCGTCTATAGGGTGTAAACTTCTTCAAAGGAGACAACATATGAAAAAGCTGACAGCCCTGTTTCTCTCCCTGGCGCTGCTTCTTATACTGTGCGCCTGCGGCGCCCCGAACGCCAGCAGCGGCAACGCCTCCTCCGGCAATGCCTACGCGAGCTGGGGCGATGCTTCCTCCGGTGACGCCTATGCAAGCTGGGGCAATGCCTCCTCCGGCAACGCCTATGCAAGCTCCGGCAACGCGACCGGCACGCTTTCGCTCACGGAAGCGCCCGCCGCGGCGGATACGCCCTACTTCTGCATCCAGATGGAGCAGTCCCGCCTGTACGCCATTCCCTACGGCGGCGGCGAGGCAAAGCTCCTTGCGGACAAATACACCAACTGCTTCGATCAGGACGGTGACAGCGTTCTCGCCTCGTTTGACGACGGGAGCGCGGCGCGCATCAACGTGCTCACCGGCGAGAGCGAGGAAGTTCTTCCCGCCGGCACGCAGCAGTTCCACCGTATCCACGCCTTCTCCGGCGGATTCGTCGGAGAATACTACAGCATCCGCGAATCGAAGCTCTATCTCTGCGAGAGCGGCAAGAAGCCGGTGGAAATCTTCCCGGGGGAGTATTTCGGCGATGTGCGCGTAGTCAACGACACGCTCGTCGGCAGCGACTACAGCGGCGATTCCAACCGGATCATTGCCTATTCGCTCCCCTCGCTCGAACAGAAGTGGGCGACGACGCTCGATCTTTACTGCTATCTCACCGCGAACGACGATGATCTTCTTATCAGCAATTCGTACGACGGGTTCATCTCCCGCGTGGATCCCTCGGACGGCTCGGTCGTGAACGTGAACGGCGCAATCTATGCAAACGACAGCGTGCTTTACGCCTGGGACGGCGCATATCTCCTGGAGGGCAACTACACAACGAACTTTGCGCTCTATCTTGTCCGCGGGGGCGAGCGGCTCTCGCTCGATTTTCCGTCCGAGGAGAGCAGCAAGTACGTTGCGGCGACACGCGGCGGCAAAGCGCTCATCGCGTGCAGCCGGAATCAGGACGCCGGAGATTACGGCTGGACGTCCTTCACGCGCTACTATGTGCTCGATCTGGAGACCGCGCAGCTTTATGAAATCGGCGTAAAGGGCTATTACAGCGAGCTTTTCGCCGCCGGGGACTTC
>CAVEPP010000101.1:0-6292 GCA_963617605.1 Alloprevotella sp.
GCCGCCGGAGGCGACGGAGAAGTACTTCTTGCCCTGCTCGATGCACTCTTTCTTGTAAGTGCCGGCGACCGGATGCTGGAAGCGGGTCGGGTTGGTGGAGTTGCCGGTGATGGACACGTCCACGCCCTCGTGGTGCATGATGGCCACGCCCTCGCGGACATCATCCGCGCCGTAGCAGCGGACGGCGGCGCGCTCTCCCTTGGAGTAGGGGATCTCGCGCACGATGGTCAGCTTGCCGGTGTAGTAATCAAACTGGGTCTGGACATAGGTGAAGCCGTTGATGCGGCTGATGATCTGGGCGGCGTCCTTGCCGAGACCGTTGAGGATGACGCGCAGGGGCTCCTTGCGGGCCTTGTTCGCGTTGCGGACGATGCCGATCGCGCCTTCGGCGGCAGCGAAGGACTCGTGGCCGGCGAGGAAGGCGAAGCACTTCGTATCGTCGGAGAGCAGCATCGCGCCGAGATTGCCGTGGCCGAGGCCGACCTTACGGTCGTCGGCGACGGAGCCGGGGATGCAGAAGCTCTGCAGGCCGATACCGATGGCCTTGGCAGCTTCGGCGGCGGTCTTCACGCCCTTGCGGATGGCGATCGCCGCGCCAACGCAGTACGCCCAGCCGGCGTTCTCGAAGGCGATGGGCTGCACGCCCTTGACGATCTCGTAGGGATCAAAGCCCTTTTCCTTGCAGATTTCGCGGCACTCCTCAATGGAGTTGATGCCGTACTCGGCGAGGACGGCGTTGATCTTGTCGACTCTTCTCTCGTAGCTTTCAAACAGTGCCATTATTTCCGTCCTCCTCTCTTATTCGTGACGCGGGTCGATGTACTTGGCGGCGTCGGCAAAGCGGCCGTAGCTGCTGGTGGCCTTCTTCACGGCTTCGTTGGCGTCCATGCCCTTCTTGATGTTTTCCATCATGGGGCCGGTCTTGACGAACTCATAGCCGATGATCTGATCCTCTTCGTCGAGAGCGAGGCGGGTGACGTAGCCCTCGGTAAGCTGCAGATAGCGCGGGCCCTTCACCTTAGTGGCGTACATGGTGCCAACCTGGCTCGTGAGGCCCTTGCCGAGGTCTTCAAGACCGGCGCCGATGGGCAGACCGCCCTCGGAGAACGCCGTCTGGCTGCGGCCATAGACGATCTGGAGGAACAGCTCGCGCATGGCGGTGTTGATCGCGTCGCACACAAGGTCGGTGTTCAGCGCTTCAAGAATGGTCTTGCCGATCAGGATCTCGCTCGCCATGGCGGCAGAGTGGGTCATGCCGGAGCAGCCGATGGTCTCCACCAGCGCTTCCTCAATGATGCCGTCCTTGATGTTGAGCGTCAGCTTGCAGGCGCCCTGCTGCGGCGCGCACCAGCCGATGCCGTGGGTAAGGCCGCTGATGTCCTTGATTTCCTTCGCCTGCACCCACTTGCCCTCTTCGGGGATCGGCGCAGGACCGTGGTATGCGCCCTTGGCAACGGGGCACATATGCTGGACTTCCGCTGAGTAGATCATAGTGTATCCATCCTTTCCTAAAAGAGCCGCAGCCGGAAAACCGGCACCGACCCGTTTTTCCCATGAAAACGTTTCCGTATCCAGTCTCGTATTATATCAAATTCCCGCGAAAAAGCAAGGAATTTATACCGAATACAAATAAAACCTGCGCGGCGGGGGCATGCTGAAAAATGTACGGTTTGCCGCGGAAAAACTATGTAGAATGCGCGTTGCTTTATGGCGGAGGTTGTGGTACTATGCGCTTGGAAATAGAGAATATTATAGAAAAGGATGAGGGATATATGCGCAGAACAAAGATCATTTGCACCATCGGTCCCGCCAGCAGCAGCGAAGAGGTCATGCGTGAGCTCCTGCTCGCCGGGCTGAACGTTGCCCGCATGAACTTCTCCCACGGCACCCACGAGAGCCATGCCGAGCTGATCGCGCGCTTCCGCAAGGTGCGCGATGAGCTGAAGCTCCCCGCCGCCGTGATGCTCGACACCAAGGGCCCGGAGATCCGTCTCGGTCTCTTCGATGAGCCGGTCGAGGTCGTTTCCGGCCAGACGTACACCTTCTCCACCGTGGAGACGCCCGGCACCGCCGAAAGGTGCTTCGTAAACTATGCCGAGCTGCCCGCCGATGTGAAGAGCGGCGACACGCTGCTCGTGGACGACGGCGAGCTCTCCTTCCGCGTGGAGGAGACGACCGACACCGAGATCCGCTGCACCGTTGTGGACGGCGGCATGATGAAGAGCCAGAAGGGTGTGAACATCCCCGGCGCGCGGCTCAACATGCCGTTCCTCTCCGAGCGCGACAAGAGCGACCTTCTTTTCGGCATTGAGCAGAACGTTGACTATGTCGCCGCCTCGTTCACGCGCCGCGCGCAGGACATTATTGATATGCGCTCGTTCCTCAACGCCCACGGCGGCGACGGCATCCGCATCATCGCAAAAATCGAGAACACCGAGGGCGTCGAAAAGTTTGACGAGATCCTCGCCGCCTCCGACGGCATCATGGTCGCCCGCGGCGATATGGGCGTGGAGATCCCGTTTGAGCGTCTCCCCGGCATCCAGAAGCACTTCATCCGCTCCTGCTGCCAGGCCGGTAAGACCGTCATCACCGCCACGCAGATGCTCGACAGCATGGAGGAAAACCGCCGCCCGACCCGTGCGGAGATCTCCGACGTGGCGAACGCCGTCTTTGACGGCAGCAGCGCCGTGATGCTCTCCGGCGAAACCGCCGCGGGCAAGTACCCCGTAGACGCCGTGAAGACTATGGCGCGCATCGCTGAGCAGGCCGAGCAGGACGCCTTCGCCGCCGATATCTACAAGAACATCTGGCACGCGATGGACCACTCCGACAACACCAACGCCGTGAGCGCCGCCGCCTGCACGATGGCCGAGCAGACGTACGCACAGGCGATCATCGCCGACACGAGCACCGGCAAGGCTGCGCGCCGCGTTGCCAAATACCGCCCGGCGCAGATGATCCTCGCCGCGACGCCGTCCGAGAAGGTCTACCACCAGCTCTCGCTCGTCTGGGGCGTGTACCCGCTGCGCACGCAGCCGGTGGACAGCGTGGACGTGCTGTTCCACTGCGCCATTGAAAAGGCGAAGGAGCTCGGCTATCTGCACTCCGGCGACACCGTTGTTATGACCGCCGGTATCCCGCTCAACACGCAGGGCAGCACCAACATGGTGAAGGTGCAGACCATCCGGTAAAAAACGGATATACAAAAATCCTCCGATGAAAATCGGAGGATTTTTTTACTCTTTATCTTCTTTTTTATCCCGTTTTACGCCGGACTGGGCGATGCTGCCGCCGTTCGAAAGGTCCTTTCCGTCGAGCAGGAGGAGCTTTTCGGCGAACAGCCGCGTGAAGCCGCCCATGATGGCCGTGAGCATGACGAGGTCTTCGGCGTGCTCGGTCGTGATCTCCGCGCTCTCCTCGTGGTTGAGGATCGGCCCGGCCGCAAGGCGGATCTGCTGGATGAAAAACTGCGCCGCCTGCTGGTGGCGGGAGGCATAAGAGGTGTAGATGCGCTCTACCTCTTCTTCGGGCAGACCCATCGGAATGACCTTCTGGATGAGCGCAATGCTCAGCGACTGCTTGAGCGTCAGAATGATGATGAGGTACGCGATATGCACGCGGTAATACCGCCGCTTCACCGGCTCCGGCATGACCTTGATGCGGACATAGTTGTTGATCGTCGCCGCCGTAATAAACTGCTCGTCCTTGAGCTCCGGCGGGAGATAGTCCAGATATTCGCGCAGCAGCACCGTGACCTGCTCCATATATAACCCCAGATTGGGGATCTCCTCCCAGCGCGGGAGCCGGAAATCGTCCAGATATTTTTCCCAGCGGCGCAGTTTGCCCGCCACGAGCGCGTTATCGTATGCCATTTTCATCACCTCGCAGACAGGATTATACCACATCCTGCCGATTTTACAAGCAGTAAATGCGTCTTTTCCCATTGACTTAATTTTGCTCTTGATTTATAATAATATCAAATATTAGATGCACGGAGGGCAAATATCTTGTCTTTTGCTATCCTTACCGATACATCCGCCAATCTGCCGACGCCGCTTCTTCAGAAGCACGGCATCACCGTGGCGCCGTTTTCCTATTCCTATGACGGCGCGGAGCACACCTGTCTCGATACCGAGACGTTCGACGGGGCGGCGTACTACGGCGCGATGCGCAAGGGCACGGTCGTGACGACCTCGCTCGTCAACCCCGGCCGATTCATCGCCGCGGCGCGGCCTCTGCTCGCCGCCGGGGAGGATATTCTCTTTGTCGGCATGTCGTCCGGCATCAGCGGCTCGTTCGGCTCGGCCAAGCTCGCCGCGGGCGATCTGCGCGAGGAGTTCCCCGGGCGCGATATCCAGCTCGTTGATACGCTCGGCGCCTCGCTCGGCGAGGGGATTCTTGTGCTGCGCGCCATCGAGATGCGCGAGAGCGGCGCAACGCTTTCCGAAACGGCGGCGGCGCTGCGCGACATGCGCTGGCGGATGTACCAGATCTTCACCGTGGACGATATCATGTACCTGCGCCGCACCGGGCGGCTCTCCAATGCCAAGGCGATCGTCGCCTCGGTGCTGCACATCAAGCCCGTGCTCAAGGGCAACGAGGAGGGCGCGATCGTCGCCGTGGACAAGATCCGCGGCCGCCGCAAGTCCATCGACGCGCTCGTGGAGCGCTACCGCAAATATGTTGTCGCCCCCGAAACGCAGACCGTGGGCATTGCCCATGCCGACTGCGCGGAGGACGCGGAATATCTCGCCTCGGCGCTGCGCATCGTGGCCCCGCCGAAGGAGATCATGACCGTGATGTATGAACCCGTGACCGGCTCACACGTCGGCCCCGGCGCGCTGGCGCTGTTTTTCCTCGGCGATGAGAACGTCCGATCGAAATAATTTGCTGCATATATAAGGAGAGGATATCATGAACGACTTTGTGATCTACACCGATTCCGCGTGCGACATCCCGCCGGAGCTTCTGAAGGAGTGGGGCGTGCCGTACTCCTGGCTGACCTACGTGTTCGAAGGCGACGCGCGCCAGTACTCGAATTACGAGCTCCCCTTCCCCGAGTTTTACGACAAAATGCGCAAGGGCAGTGTAGCGCGCACGAGCGCCGTGAACGCGGACGCCTTCGTGCAGGGCTTTGAGCCGATTTTGCAGGACGGCAAGGATATCCTCTACATCGGCTTTTCCTCGGGCTTGAGCGGTACATACCACGCCGGGTGCATTGCCGCGCAGGAGCTGCGCGAAAAGTACCCCGAGCGCGACATCCGCTGCGTCGATACGTTCGGCGCGTCCGGCGGGTTCGGTTTGCTGCTTTATATGGCCGTGCAGAAAAAGCGCGAGGGCGGCACGATCGAGGAGTGTGAAAAGGTCGTTCTCGACAACCGCTTCCGTCTCTGCCACTGGTTCACGGTGGACGATCTTGTCTATCTCAAGCGCGGCGGACGCATCAGCGCCGCCACCGCGTTCGTCGGCAACGCGCTCGGCTTCAAGCCCGTGCTGCACATGGACGACGCCGGTCATCTCATCAACATGTTCAAGGTCCGCGGCCGCAAGGCCTCGCTCAACGCGATGGCCGACAAATACGGCGAGCTCGCTCTTGACAAATCCGGCGGAACGGTGTTTATTTCTCACGGAGACTGCCGCGCGGACGCCGACACGCTCGCCGCGATCCTCAAAGAGCGCTACGGCGCTTCCGTCAAGGAGATCGTGGTCGTCGGCCCGGTGATCGGCGCGCACTCCGGCCCCGGCACGCTCGCACTGTTTTTCCTCGGCGAGCACCGGTAAATCATTGCAGAAAGGAATATTTCCATGATCGACTACCGCTACGATACCCAGCTCCTCATCGAAGGCACCGGCCTAGACGAGGACGCCATCAACGACTACTTCCGCACCAACTTCAAGGGCGACTGCCTGCTCGCCGTCGGCGACGATGAGCTCATCAAGATCCACTACCACACCAACGAACCGTGGAAGGTGCTCGAATACTGCGCCTCGCTCGGTGAGATCTTCGATATCGTCGTTGAGGACATGGACCGCCAGGCCCGCGGTCTCAACGGCTGAGCATTTCCATAACGTTCAAACGGGAGCCCCGTCATACGGGACTCCCGTTTGATTTAGGCGTTCTTTAGGCATTGTACAGCATACCGAAAGGCGTGTAGAGGCGTGCCCCTTATCCGTTCGGCAAATGAGAATTTATCGTTCGGGGCATTGCTTTCTGCGTTGCCGCGTGGTATATTGAAGATAGTCATTTATGCTTATAATTTGGATAAGCGATCCACAAACGACCTCAATCGTT
>CAVEPP010000102.1:0-6289 GCA_963617605.1 Alloprevotella sp.
CATGGCTGTACTGCTCCGGCACAATGAGAAAGCTGCCGGACTGCTTGGCAGCGCAGCGAGCCGCAATCTCGGAGAACAAAAGCGCGGTCTTACCCGTTCCGGCACGGCCCAAAATCAGCCGCAGCATGGCGCTCCCCCCTTCTGACAACATAAAATATATTTTTTATTATAGCACCGATGCCGCCCGCCTTGCAATCCGCCGCGGCGTATGCTATAAAAATGGCAAAGAAAAATAAGAGGGGGAAATACAATGCTCTCCACCATAAGCGAAATGGATCCCGTGCTGATCGCCGCGGCGGTGATACCGGCGGTGATATTGATGATCCAGGTCTACCGCGCCGACCGGCTGGAAAAGGAACCGGCGGGGCTTTTGATCTCGCTGCTCGTTTTCGGCGTGATCGCTACGGCGCTCGCCATCGTGACCGAGACGATCGGCGAGGATATCCTGCTCTCGTTCTTTGACGAGACCGATCTCGGCTATCTGATCCTTTCCAACTTCATCGTCGTGGCGCTCTCGGAGGAGGGCTTCAAGCTGCTGCTGCTCCGCTGGCGCACGTGGCGCAGCCCGCAATTCAACTGCCAGTTTGACGGCGTGGTGTACGCGGTGTTCGTCTCGCTCGGCTTTGCGCTCTGGGAGAACATCGGGTATGTCGCCATGTACGGCTTCGGAACGGCGCTGGTGCGCGCTGTGACGGCAGTGCCGGGGCACGCCTGCTTCGGCGTTTTCATGGGCATCTGGTACGGCGCGGCCCGGCGCTATGCCAACGAGGGCGATTTCATCGGCGAGCGCGTCTGCCGCCGCCGGGCGCTGTGGCTGCCGGTTTTGACCCACGGCATGTACGATTTCCTCGCCTCGCTCGATTTTGACTACAGCGGTCTTATCTTCATCGCGTTCATCATTGTCGTGTTCCTCGCGGCGAGCCGCCGCGTGAAGATCGTCTCGCGCAACGACCGGTACATTCGATAAAGAAAAATCTGCGCCGCGGCTTGTGCATCGAGCCGCGGCGTGGTAAACTATCTGGGCTATAATTTTTATCCTGCGGCAGCCGGCCGCGGGAGAAAGGAAAGAAATATGGATCATAACGAGAAAACCATGGACAAAATCGTAGCGTTCTGCAAGAACCGCGGCTTTGTCTACGCCGGAAGCGAAATTTACGGCGGCCTTGCCAACTCCTGGGACTACGGTCCGCTCGGCGTGGAGTTCAAGAACAACGTCAAAAAGGCATGGCTCAAGAAGTTCGTGCAGGAGAGCCCGTACAACGTCGGCCTCGACGCCGCTATCATCATGAACCCGCAGACGTGGGTCACGACCGGCCACGTTTCGAGCTTCTCCGACCCGCTGCTCGACTGCAAGTCCTGCCGCGCGCGTCACCGCGCCGACAAGCTCATCGGCGAGGAGCACCACGAGGTCAACGTGGACGCCATGACCTTTGAGGAGATGGACAAGTTCATCGCCGAGCACGAGGACATCGTCTGCCCGGTGTGCGGCAAGCACAACTTTACGCCCATCCGTAAGTTCAACCTCATGTTCAAAACCGCCATCGGCGTTACGGAGGACTCTTCCTCGACCTGCTATCTCCGCCCGGAGACCGCACAGGGCATTTTCGTCAACTTCTCGAACATCCAGCGCACGACGCGCCGGAAGCTCCCGTTCGGCGTCTGCCAGGTCGGCAAGGCGTTCCGCAACGAGATCACCCCGGGCAACTTCACGTTCCGCACGCGCGAGTTTGAGCAGATGGAGTGCGAATTCTTCTGCAAGCCCGGCACGGACCTCGAATGGTTTGCCTACTGGAAAGACTACTGCAAGAACTGGCTGCTGAGTCTCGGCATCAAGGAAGAGCATCTGCGCCTGCGCGACCATGAGCCGGCGGAGCTCGCGTTCTATTCCCGCGCTACGACCGACATCGAATACGCCTTCCCGTTCACCGACTGGGGCGAGCTGTGGGGCATCGCCGACCGCACGGACTACGATCTCAAGCGCCATCAGGAGGCGTCCGGCAAGGATCTCACGTACTTTGATCAGGAAGCGAACGAGCACTACATCCCCTACGTCATCGAGCCGTCGCTCGGCTGCGACCGCGTGGCGCTCGCGTTCCTGTGCGATGCTTACGACGAGGAGATCGTGGACGAGGCGAAAAACGATGTGCGCACCGTTCTGCACCTGCACCCGGCGCTCGCGCCGTTCAAGTGCGCGGTGCTGCCGCTCTCGAAGAAGCTCGCCCCCGCTGCGACGGAGCTTTATCACGAGCTGCAGAAGGACTTTATGGTGGACTACGACGACGCCGGTTCCATCGGCAAGCGCTACCGCCGCGAGGACGAGATCGGCACGCCCTACTGCAT
Organism: Alloprevotella sp.; assembly: GCA_963617605.1. Taxonomy (GTDB): domain Bacteria; phylum Bacillota; class Clostridia; order Oscillospirales; family Oscillospiraceae; genus Apopatocola. The sequence continues at coordinate 2,341 of CAVEPP010000102.1, forward strand.
CACCGTAGACTTCCAGACCGTGGGCGACGAGAAAACGCCCGCTGACGGCTGCGTCACGGTGCGCGAGCGCGACAGCATGGAGCAGGTCCGCATCCCCATCGCGGAAGTGAAGAGCTACATCGCCGAGCGCATCAAGTTCTAAAAGAGTCAAACAAACCCCACTTCGTTGAGGGGTTTGTTTGAGGAGATAGCGGTTCGCCGCAGCGCACTCGCTACGCTCGCACGTTTGCGAGCCGAGAGGTATTTTCTCCGACGTACACGCCGCCGGAGAAAATGATCCCATTTATATTTGCTCCTGCGGGAGCAAACTCTGTGAGACATGTTGATTTGAGAAGCGGGACAGTGAAAACTGTCCCGCCCATCTATATTGAAGCAGAGCCGATTCCGGCTCTGCCGGAAAAAGTTCCGCCGCGCATAGCTTGGCTTATCGGGAGCCTCGTATGCGCGGCGGTGTCTGTTATTTTATTCCATGTGCTGCGAAAGCCAGTTTTCCGCCTGGCGGATGCCGTCCACGGCGGCGGAGAGGATACCGCCGGCGTAGCCCGCGCCCTCGCCGCAGGGATAGATCCCGCGGAGATTCGACTGTCCCGTTTCGCCGCGCACGATGCGAACCGGCGAGGACGAGCGTGTCTCCACGCCCGTGAGGACCGCGTCCGGCATAGCGTAGCCGCGCAGCTTTTTATCAAGGAGCGGAAACGCCTCGCGCAGTGCGGCGAGCACAAACTCCGGCAAACAGCCGTCGAGCGTGCCGAAGCGAACGCCGAGCGGATACGTCGGCGCAACGCTGCCCGCGCGCTCCGATGCTTTCCCTGCGAGAAAATCGCCGAGCAGCTGCGCCGGGGCGCGGTAATCGCCGCCTCCGGCGAGGAACGCGGCGCGCTCCCATTTTCTTTGCAGCTCCACACCGGCGAGCGGATCCGCGGAGCCAAAGTCCGAGGGCCGCACCTCGCAGAGCACGGCGGCGTTGGCGTTCTGTCCGTCGCGCGCGAAGGGACTCATGCCGTTCACGCAGAGCAGCCCCTCCTCGCTCGCCGCGCCGACGACGTACCCGCCCGGGCACATGCAGAACGTGTATACGCCCCGTCCGTCCGGGAGATGCACCGCCAGCCGGTAGTCGGCAGCGCCGAGAGCCGGATGCGAGGCAAAAGCGCCGTACTGCGCGCGGGAGATGACCTTTTGCGGATGCTCGCACCGGACGCCCATGGAAAACGCCTTTTGTTCGAGCTGCGCGCCGCGTTCCTTCAAAAGCATGAACAGCTCGCGGGCGCTGTGGCCCGCGGCAAGGATGAGCGAATCGGCATCGAGCGATTCCTCCGCGCCGCCGTGCGAGAGGCGCACCGCGCGAAGCGCCTCGCCGGAGAGCTCGATATCCGTGAGCTTTGTGCGGAAGCGCACCTCGCCGCCGTGGGCGAGGATCATTTCACGAAGCCCTTTCACGGCGTCCGGCAGACGGTCGGTGCCGATGTGCGGCTTGGCCTGCCAGAGAATTTCGTCGGGCGCTCCGGCCTGCACGAGATCGTGCAGCACCTGTTTGCCGCGCTTATCGTGCGTGCCGGTGTTGAGCTTGCCGTCCGAGAACGCGCCCGCGCCGCCCTCGCCGAACTGGATGTTCGATTCGGTGTCCAGCGTACGGGTCTGATAGAACTTTTCCACGTCCGCCCTCCGCTCGTCCACGGCGCTGCCGCGCTCGAGCAAAATCGGCTCCGCGCCTGCGCGCGCGAGCGTGAGCGCGGCGAAAAGCCCCGCCGGGCCTGCCCCGCACACGACGGGACGATGGGCGGGCTTTTCTTTTACCACTTCGACGCGCGGCGGCGTCCATGGCGTATAGGGCGAAAACTTTTCCTCGCCCCGCCGGAGAGATACCGCGGCGGTCACGGTGAAATGCACATCGTCCTTGTGCCGCGCGTCCACGCTGCGGCGCAGGAGCCGTGCTTCAACGATCTCCGAAACAGGGACGCGCAGCTTTTTGGCGCATGCAGCTTTGAGCTCGCCGTCGAGCGCGAGCCTTACATCACGAACCTCAATCACGCGCGGCGCTCCTTCCCGCGCGCAGCCCGGAGGCGAACGCCCAGTGCAGATTGTACCCGCCGCACGCGCCGTCGATGTCGAGCGCCTCGCCGATAGCGTACAGTCCCGGCACACGGCGGCTCTCCATCGTTTCGCTGTCAAATTCGGCGGTGTCCGCGCCGCCGCGCGTCACCTGCGCATGCTGCGTGTCGCCCGGGCCGAGGACCGAGAGCCGGTAGCCCTTGATGATGCGGGCAAGCTCGGATGTCTCGCCGCTCTTGGCGCGGCGCGCTACCGCCTCGCCGAGCCGCCGGTGGAATATGCCAGTGAAGAGGTCGGCGTTGTTCCGGCGCAGCGCCTTCTGCGCTGAGAGCTTCGCGGTGAGCGCTTCCAAAGACAGCTCCGGCAGCAGATCGAGCGAGAGCGTGTCGCCCGGAAGGGCATACCGCGAGAGATTCAGCGCAAGGATGCCGCTCATGCCGAAATCACGGAAAAGCACTTCGCCGTCCTCGGCATATACGCGCTTTCCGCGACGGAGCAGCTCCGCGCGGCAGGCGCAGCGCAGCCCTGTGAGACCGCGGACGGATTCCGTGTCGGTCTTGAGAGGGCAGAGGATGGGGGAGAACGGGACCATTTTGTGTCCCAGCGGACGGAGAAGGCTCGTTCCGCCGCCGGTTGCCACGATCACGCGGTCGGCGAAAATCTTCTCGCCGGTGCGGGCGGTGAGCGTAAAGCCCCGGCCCTGCGGGGCAATGGCGGCGATCTCCGCCGAGCAGCGCTCTTCAACGCCCAGCGCCTCGCAGCCGAGGCGCAGCACGTCGAGCACGGAGGCGGCCGTGTCGCTGCGCGGATAGACGCGGCCCTCCTCGTCCGTGACCGTCCATAGCCCGAGCGAGCCGAAGAAATCCAGCAGCGCAGTGCACGGCATGTCCGCGAGAACGGGCGCGACGAAATCCGGCCGGTTATAGTACTCCGGCGAAACGTGCGTATTCGAGAGATTGCACCGCCCGTTGCCGGTTTTGAGCAGCTTTTTGCCGACGCGGTTCGCCTGTTCAAAAATCGCCACGTCTGCTCCGGCTTGCCCGGCGGCGATCGCCGCGCAGAGACCGCCCGCGCCGCCGCCGATCACGGCGGCGCGGCGCGGCGCTTCTTTTCTTCCCATGGGATGATCCTCCCCGCTTTTTCTCTTACTTGCCGAGTGTTTCGACCCACGCGCGCACGGCGTCGGCGCTCTCCCGCGCGCTCATGCGCTTGCCGGGCAGAATGTTCGCCGCGGGGCAGACAGTGCGCAGGATATCGGCCGTCTTGCCCATGCCGCTGCCGCCGGAGGTGGCGAACGGGATCACCGTTTTGCCGGTGAAATCGTAGCTTTCGAGGAACGTCTCGATGATGCGGGGCGCCTGATACCACCAGATCGGGAAGCCGACGAACACGGTATCGTACTGCGCCATATCCTCTACGCGGCTCGCAATGGCGGGGCGGCTGTGCTCGTCCTTCATTTCGATCGTGCTGCGGCTCTTCTTGTCCATCCAGTTCAAATCGGCGGAGGTGTACGTCGTCTCGGGGCGGATCTCAAAAAGGTCGCCGCCGGTCGCGGCGGAGAGCGTTTTTGCGAGCTTTTCCGTTTCGCCGCTGGCGGAAAAATACGCGATCAGAGTTTTATTCACAGGAAATACCTCCTTGAAAATCTGTATATCATCAGTATAGCATATCCCACGGCGGAAATCCACCGGGCTGAATGGTTAAAGCCATAAGGAACTATAAGTCTTGCGGTTGGGCAGAGAACGATGTGACCGTGAAGGTCGCTCCTGTTCCTATAATTACCACTCATTAAAATGTACCCGGTTTTCTTCGTATCGTGATTTACGGGGAGTGGTGATGTCCTCCGCCGGGTAGCCGAGGGCGATGACCGAATGAGGGATCACGGTATCGGGCAGGTCAA
>CAVEPP010000103.1:0-2387 GCA_963617605.1 Alloprevotella sp.
CGGCAGAACTGCTTCGCATCGGACAGCCTTGGATTTTCGAGGGATTTTTGTTCTTCTTTGGCGACGGCGGGCTGCCGCCCGCCAAGACAAAAAGGGCAAAAAGCGCCGAAAAGACTGGCTGTCCGACGTGCGTGCCCTTGTTAATCGACGCTAGGGCGGGCAGAGGAAAAAATACCGGAACAGGCAGTTTTCCGACTCTGCGCTCTCCAGCACTTCTTCAAAGAATATCTCCGGCGCATCCATGCCGCGGCGCGCTGCCTCCGCGCGCAGCTTCTCGAGCGGAACGCGGTCTGAGCCGGGCGCAGCGCTGCGGTGATACAGGCACACGCTCTCCCCGGCGAGCGTTTCCTCCGCCTTGTCCGTCTCGCCCGGCGGCAGCGTGCGGTACGTCCCGCGCAGCGTGAACGATGCAAAATCGAAATACACGCCGCTGTGCCGTCCGTTGAGAAGGTAGTTCTGCATGAGATCGCCCGGTACTCTTCCCTCCGCGAACGGCGAGCGGACGATACGCTGCGCCTCGTGCCGCTCGGAAAACGGTTCGTCCGCATGCGCCAGCGCTTTTTCGAGATGCGAGAGCGTATCGCGCACGAACGCTGCCTGACGGCGAAGGGCCGCCTGCCGCCGCTCAATCAGCGAGAGCTGCAAGGAGAGCCTGTCGCGCGTGGCGGCAAGCTCCTGCCGGGAGGCCATCTCCCGAATGTCCGCGAGAGAAAAGCCGTGTTCCTTGAAAAGAAGGATCATGGATACCTCGTCGAGCTGCCGCCGGTCATAGAGCCGGTAGCCGTTCGGCGCCGTCTCCGCCGGGGCAAGGAGCCCGGCCTCCTCATAGTATTTCAGCGCCCGCGGCGTTACGCCGCAGAGCGCGGCAAATTTTGATACGGTAAGGCGTTCGTTTTTCATGCGTGATCCCTCCAAAAAAGGCTTGACCTGTACGCTGCGTACAGGTTTATGATACCATCGACCCTGAGAAAAGAAAAGAGGATATCCCATGGAACTCACGCAGGGAAGCGCGGCGCGGCGGATGGCGCGCTTTACGCTCCCCATCATTGTTATCAACATTTTCGGCCAGCTCTATTCGCTGGTCGATTCCGTGATCGTGGCGCAGTTTGCCGGAGACCGGTCTCTTTCGGTGCTCGCGGCGGTCAACGGCTGCATGGCCATCGGCTACTGTCTCGTGCAGGGCGCGGCCGGCGCGTGCCACATCGTGCTCGCAAACCATTACGGCGCGCAGCGATATGACGAGGTCCGGGACGCCGCGCACACCATGCGTCTCGTTATGGCCATTTTCTCCTCACTCGTCGCAGCGGCGTACATTCTCCTCTCCGGCGCGCTGCTCCGGATGATGCACGTCCCGGCGGACATTCTCGGGGAAAGCCGCGCCGTGCTCTGGGTCTATGCGCTCAATCTGCCGCCGATCGGCGTGAATCTCGTCTCCGGCTCGGTCATGAACGGCAGCGGCAATTCCAAAGTGCCGATGCTCTATGGAACCGTCTCACAGGTCATGAATCTTGTGCTCGACTATTTCGCCGTGGCGGTATGGGGTTTCGGCGTGATGGGCGCGGCGGCAGCGTCCCTTTTCAGTATCTCCGCGGAAACGGTGTGGATGCTCTGCCGCACCGGGCGGGAATTCCGGCGGCTCGGCGGCGGAAAAACCGTGCTGCGGAAAAGCTACGCCGTTCTCATGGCAAAGATTGGTCTGCCATCGATCGCGCAGCGCTCGGTGCTCGCGCTCGGCGCGATGGTGCTGCAGACGCTCGTCAACGGCTACGGGACCGACGGCATCAACAGCTACGCCGCCGCGAACACGATCAGCAGCTTCCTTCTTGTGCCGGTGCTCGCGTGCTGCACAGGGTTTGAGACGTTCGCCGCGCAGAATCTCGGCGCGGGAAAGCCGGAGCGCGTGCGCAGCGGCTGGCGGATGCTGCTGCTCTGCGGACTGGGGCTGGATCTTGCGCTCACCGCCGCAACGCTGTTCGGCGCGGACGCGCTCACAAGCCTCTATCTCCCCGACCGGGGCGGCGCGGCCTTCGCGCTCGCCCGCTCGTATCTTCTGCTGCTCATCCCGAATTATTTCCTGCAATTCGGAAAAACCAGTCTGGAAGCGGTGTTCAAAGCGCATTTAAGGATCCCGCTCGTGACCGTATCGGCCATACTCTCGCTCGCGGTGCGCGTGGCGCTCGGCTATGCGCTCGCCCCTTCCTTCGGACTCACTGCGCTTGCATGGGCCGCAAATATCGGCAGCGCCGCAGTGCTCTTGCTCTGTTTTATCTTTTACCGCATTCGGTTCCACGGTGCCCCCGCATAAAATATCCCGCCGCAGACAGCAAACGTCTGCGGCGGGTCTCTTTCTGGTCGTTTGTCTTTAAAGTTCGAGTGCAAACCACTCC
>CAVEPP010000103.1:2397-6280 GCA_963617605.1 Alloprevotella sp.
CATAAAGCACAAGAACCCCGCCGCAGACTTTTCTGTCTGCGGCGGGGTTCTGCCTGTCTTTCACAGCTCGAGCTCATACCACTCTTCGCCGGTCTCCCGGAAGCCGAGCGAGAGGAACATGCTCCGGCTCTGCGTGTTGAAGGAATAGATGTTTGCCGTCACGCGCTCCATGCCCTTTTCGCGGGCGAGCGTGAGCATTTCGCGGATGCAGCGGCGGCCGATGTGCCGGTTCTGGTATTCCTTGCAGATAACAATAGCAAGCTCTCCGCTGTCGCGCAGCGACACGTCGCCCACCAGAACGCCGCGGTACGATATGTAATAGCACGCCCCGTGCGTGCTCAGGTAGGTATACATGGCGTTGAGCCGCTCGCTCGAGTAGGCATGGTCGATGTTGTCGACCTGACGGCATACGTCCAGATCCTGATACCACGGAAGCGCCGTTTCCTCGTTCGGGTAATACGGCACGAGCGAAATTTCCGCATCCACGGTGCGGATACCGTCATTCAAATCTGTCATTTTCTTTTCCCTTCTGATGCAAACCGGCCGTATGCGCAAATTGCGCGCATACGGCATGGTCTTATTTTTTCACTTTCCGCACCGGGCGGGTGATGCTGCGGATGAGGAGCGTACCGAGCACCGCCGCGCCGATGAAGAGCACTGCGGCGGCAACGGCGAGCACCGTGACCGTCCAGCGGAGGTTTTCGATCTCCGCAGCCGAGCTGTCCGGCGTCTCCGGTACCGCTTCCGGCGTGGGGGACGGCGTCGGCTCCGCGCTTGGGGACGGCTCCGGCGTCGGCGATACCTCCGGCATGGCGATAAGGCCGTAGCGCTGCATCGTCTCCTCGCGCGTATCGTAGACATAGAGCCCCGGCTCGCCTCCCTCGGGCCGCGCGTAGAACACAACGTACTCTCCTCCGTCCTCCGGCAGGTACGCCCGGCACACGCTGCCGAGCAGCGCATATTCGCCGAGAACGCAGCCCTCCGGCAGCTGGACGGAGAGGATCGCGGCGTCGAGGATCGTGTATGTTTTCCCCTCCGCGGTGAAGATCGTCCGATCAGTCTCGGGCGTCGCCTCCGGGATCTCCGGCTCGGTCGTATCGACATGGTTGTCGCTCGTCGGCTGCGCGGCGGTATCCTGCGCCTGCCGCGTGACGGCGAGCGTATAGACTCTCTGCGCGCCGTTCCCGGCGGTGACGGTCACGGTCACATAGTTCAGCCCGACGGAGAGCGAGCCGTTCCCGCTCACGGCGGTGGTCGCGGAGACGTCGTTCTTCACGGCACTCACGGCAAGCCACGTCGTTTCATACGGCACCGTCACAGCGTAGTTCGTCACACCTGCAGAAAACGCCGGGGAGAGCGTACCGGGATCGATGTAGAGCGCGGAGAGCGTGCAGTCGGAAGAGGCCGAGGTGATCGTCACCGACGCGCTGTGGGAAGCGTACTCCACGCTCACCGCGTCGCCCCCGGCATTGCTCGCGCTGCATGCCGTCGCCCGGAGCGCCGTTGTGCCGACGGCGCGGGTCGTAAAGCTCAAGTTCAGCGAAAATTTCTCCTCGCCGCTGCCGCTGTAGTCCACGATGCGCAGGCTCCCGCCGTTATCCTGTACCGCCGCGTTGCCGAGACCGCCCGATGCGCCGGTGTAGGCAAGGTAGTCCGTATCGTACACGAGCGTCAGGTCGATGCCCGCAACGGCGGAGGTAGTATACACGTTCACCGTGACGGTGTTCCCGACGACGGCGCTCGGATCGGAGAACATCACGTCCGTGTCCGCCGCCTTTGCGCTCACCGTGAGCCACGGCAGCAGCGCCGCGGCAACGAACAGCGCGAGGATCGTTTTTCTTCGTTTCACCGGCAAGCCCTCCTTACGGCGTGATCGTCGCCGTGCCGAGCAGATGATTTCGTATGCGGATAAGATCGTTGATCGCCGCCGTACCGCTGCGGTCCACGTCCGCCGCAGCCAGACTCAGCCCGGTCAGCTCACCGGTGCCGAGAAGGTGGTTTCGCAGCTTGATAAGATCGCTGATGGTGACCGCGCCGTCGCCGTTGATGTCGCCCGCGACGACGACGTACCCGGAAGCGAACACCGCCTCCGCGCCGTCGAGCTCATAGGTGATCTTCACAAAATCGCCGGTACACATCGGCGCGTCCTGCGTTTTGGCAGCGCCCGAGGCGTCCGTCACGGTAAGCGTGCCGCCGCTCACGCCGAGCGACGAGGCGAAGGAGGCGAACGCCGTGCCGGGCGCGACGCCCGAAACGCGCCCGTCCGCGCTGAAGGAATACGGCCCGGTGACCGTCACCGGCGCGTCCGGTGCGCGGCGGTGGATGGAGAGCGTATACGTTTCCGCTGCGCCCGACTCCGCCGTCACGGTGAGCGTGACAGTGTTCACGCCGACATCGAGCGCGTATTCGCCCGTCCCGGCGACGCTCGCCGCGGCGTTGAGCGGCGAGGCAGTTACAGTGATGCGGTCGGTCTCATTCGGCACGATGACGGTATATTCCCGGACGTCCCGCCGGAGCTCCGGCGTGAGCGTGCCCGCGCTCACCGTGAGCGAGGCGAGCTTCGTGTTCGGCGAGCCGTCGCCCGTCGGGGCAGGAACGGCTTCGTCCGGCATGTTGAGATATACCGGGATATTGAACGTGAGCTTGGACGCGCGCATCTCCTCGCTGTAAGCATAAGAGAGCAGCCGCCCCTCGCTCGCCGCGCCCGCGACGTTCGTCATGTACTGGTTCCAGTACATGTTCTCGCCCTGCACGTTGAAGCGCTTGAGATACAGCGTATTCTGCCCCGCGGCAACGTAGTTCGCGGCATAGAACGCCGCGCCGCCGCGGATGGCCTTGTAAACGCTGTTCCACGGCCGTCCCCACGAGGTGCCGCTCCCGTTATGGCCGCCGCTGGCGTACCACAAGCCGCGCTCCACGGCGGAATACTCCGCGGTCTTATAAGCGCCGATGTTGAAGGCGTTATAGTATCCCGGAAAGCGGCGGTTCGTGCCGCTGATGCTGTCGCTCGCGCCGTTCGTGCCCATCTCCTGAATCATCATCGCCGCTAGAATGTACGGGCTGACGCCGTAGTCCGCCCCGGCGGAAAAAAGCGTTTCGGCGTAGGTGTTCACGCCGTTTGAAGCGTCGAGGTCGGTATCGTATGTCGTATCGGCGAGAAACGTGCCGGACACGAGCACCGCAAGGCTCTCGCGCGTCTGCGACGCCGCGTCATACCCCTGATAGAGGAACTGGAACACGGCGCTCTCATCAAGGAAATTGCGCGGGTCCATATAGTGCGCAATGATCTCGCGCGACGCGGCGACCCAACCGCCGCTGTCGAGCTCGATCCATGTATTGTCCGTCCAGTTGAACGCGCCCTCCTGCGTGGATTTCCACGAGGACGGGGCGCTGCCCCACACAAGGCTCTTGCCGAGGACGTTTTCCTCGTTCACGGCGGTGTTCCAATCGATATTCGTGAAAAACGGCCGGAACTCCCACGCCGGATACCGGCTGTGCAGCTGCCAGAGGCCTTCGAGATAGCTCTCCGGAAAGCCGAGCGCGCGAAGCTGCGCGAGATAGGCATCGCGCTCGTCCGCCGCCGCGGGCTCCGGCGCGGGCGTCTCCTCCGGCGTTGGAGTCGTCTCCGACACGGTGAGCGTCACGCTCTCCGCCGGGACGTATCCGGTCTCGCCGCCGGGCTTTTGTATGTAATACCAGAGCGTGCCGTTCGCGTCCGTCTCCTCGGCGAGGATCGAAACGGCGCTCCCATCCAGCACTTCCCCCGCGGTCTCGCCGCCGGGCGACGCGAGCAGAAGGAGAATGCCCATCGGGGCGCTCACCGTGCCGGTTTTTGTGTCCGCGGCCAGCGCGGACGGCATCGCCGCGGCGAGCAGCAGCACGG
>CAVEPP010000104.1:0-6277 GCA_963617605.1 Alloprevotella sp.
GGCTCGCAAACGTGCGAGTTGTGCGCCACAGGCGCACAGCGAGTGCGCTGCGGCGAGCCGCTATCCTCTCAAACAAACCCCTCAACGAAGTGGGGTTTGTTTGATATCAGTAGAACGTCGCAACTTCCTGCTCCGGCGTCTCGCACGGCTCGATGGACACCATGTGCAGCACCGGGCCGGGGCCTTCGTACACGTCCGGCAGAGTGCGGATGTCGATGCGCGCAGTGAGCTTGTACCAGGCAAGGTTTTTGATCTCGCCCGTATCCGCGGCTTCCGCGGCGAGCGGGATGAAGCGGATATCGTTCGCACAGCAGGTCATCACATCGCGCCCGAAGTAGAAGTAGCCCTTCTTCAGACTGCGGGATTTCGTGACCGCCTTGCCTTTGAGAGAGACGGTCTTGTTCCGGTACTTCTCCGGCTGGTCCATGATATCCTGCAGAAAGATCGCATAGTCCGTGTCGCCGATCTCGCAGACGGGGGCGTTGAGATCGTAGGGGAGGGGGAGCTCAATGTCGTCGTAGCTGATCTTGCCGTCCGGCGTTTCAAAGGCGATGTCGCACCGGCGGTTGATGGCACGGATGATCTTGTGCGCCTGCATTTTGAGATCCTCGTCGCCCTCGGGGAAGCGGTTGAGCACCGCAAGCTCGCAGCTCTGGAGCTTGTCCACCATGAGCTGACGCATGTTGTTGTTGTAGTTGAGGAACGTGCGCGCGTCGATGAACATAAATTCCTGCGCGACGATCCACTCCTTCGGCATGTTCGTATAGAGCGTGTCGAGCGTCCACATGCCGTTGTACTCCACCATGACGTAGGAGCAGCGGTGCTTTTTCAAAAGCGCCGCGAGATTCTCGGTCGTGAGATCGCTCTCGCCCTCGATCGTCTCGGTGAACACGGTCGGCGCGGCGAACGTGGAGGGATCGTATTCCTCCTCGCCCTCCTCGCATACGAGAAGGAGGATGCGGTCGCCGTTATTAAAGCTCGCGTCCTCGAGTGTCTGCTGGGCGAACTTCGTCTTGCCGGACTCCAGAAAGCCGGTGAAGAGATATACGGGGACTTGTTTTGCCATGGCTCATTCTCCCTTTCAGCGGAAGAGCCTGGCGACGGCGTCCTCGTGCAGCTCGTGGCCGATGACGCACAGGCGCCCCGTCACGCCGGCGCTGCCGCGGCGGATGTTGATCTCGCCCGGCGTATAATCAAAGTGGATCCATTCGCCCTCGGTCGCGGCGACGATGCCCTTCGCGCGCAGCACGACGCCGTATTTGGCCTCGTCTTCGAGCGCGGTGAGCGCAGCACGCAGACCGTCCTCGGTGAACTTCTTCGCTGTCTCCATGCCCCAGGACGTGAACACCTCGTCCGCGTCGTGGCCGTGGTGATGGTGATGATGGTGACCGCAGCCGCACTCGTGATCGTGGTCGTGCTCATCGTGGTCGTGATGGTGGTGCTCGTGGTCGTGGCCGCAGCCGCATTCCTCGCCGTGATCGTGATGATGCTCATGTTCATGTTCATGCTCATGCTCGTGCTCATGCTCGTGCTCATCGTGGTCGTGGTGATGATGCTCGTGCTCATGCTCGTCGTCATCATCGTCATCGTCGTGATGGCAGCCGCAGGAGCAGCTGCCGTTTTCATCAAAGTGATGATGGTGCTCGTGCTCTTCGTGCTCGTGGTCATGGTCGTGATGATGGTGATGCTCGTGCTCGTCCTCATCCTCTTCGTGCTCGCGCTCAATGCTCTCGAGCGCGGCGGTGAGCGTGTCGCGCTTTTCCATCGCGTCGAGGATCTGCGCGCCGGAGAGCTCGTCCCATGGCGTCGTGATGATGACGGCGCCGGGATTCTTTTCGCGCAGCAGCGCTACGCACTCGGCGAGCTTTTCCTCTTTGATGCCCGCGGTGCGGGAGAGAATGATGCACCCGGCGGATTCGACCTGGTTGTTGAAAAATTCGCCGAAGTTGCGCATATACATCTTGCATTTGCCCGCGTCTACGACGGTGCAGAGCGCGTTGATCGTAAGCTCGCCGTCCGACGCCTGCTCCACGGCCGTCACGATGTCGGAGAGCTTGCCGACGCCCGAGGGCTCGATGAGGATGCGGTCGGGGGCGTAGCGCTCGCAGACCTCGTGCAGCGCGGCGCGGAAGTCACCCGTAAGGCTGCAGCAGATGCAGCCGGAGTTCATCTCCGTCACCTCGATGCCGGCGTCCTGCATGAAGCCGCCGTCCACGCCGATCTCGCCGAACTCGTTCTCGATGAGGACGAGCTTTTCGCCCGCATAGGCTTCCGCGATCAGCTTTTTGATGAGTGTGGTCTTGCCCGCGCCGAGGAAGCCGGAAAATACATCAACTTTTGTCATACATATAACCTCTTTCTGCTGGAAGCAGCCTGTTTTTCCAATAAAGTATTATAACACATTCGTCAAGGGGGTATTTCTGCCGTTCCTTGACTTTTATTTAAAAATATGAATTGTAATAATATAAATGTATGCTATAATGAATAAATGTCCGTTTTACTCCATTCCACTCTTCTATTTTATTTCCGATCCACTCAGCGAATTTTTGAGAGGTAGACAAATTGGAACAGAAAAAGAAGTCCGCTCGCACGATGCGCGTGCTCGGCACGCTGCTCGAGGGCAGCGGAAAATACTTCGCCGTGTGCATCCTTCTGGGACTGCTGCTCACGGTGGTCGAAATGATCGCGCCGCAGGTCATCCGCGTGACGGTGGACTCGGTGATCGACTCCCAGCCGATGGATCTGCCCGCGTGGGCGCTCCGGTGGGTGGAATCGCTCGGCGGCGTGACGTATCTGCGCGCGAACATGTGGTTCATCGCGCTCATTCTCGCGCTTGCGGGTCTCGCCGCGGCGCTGCTGCGCTACGGCGCGAATATGTTCAACGCCAAAGCGGGCGAAACGCTCGTCAAGACCGCGCGCGACAGGCTCTTCCACCACATTGAATGCCTGCCCTGGAAGTGGCACGCCGAGCATCCGACCGGCGACATCATCCAGCGCTGCACGAGCGACGTGGAGCGTATCAAAACGTTTTTCCAGGAGCAGTTCATCTCCGTTTTCCAGATCATCGTGCGCATTATCCTTGCGCTTGTGCTCATGACGGCGATGAACGCGAAGCTCTCCATCGTCGCGTGGGTCATCGCGCCGATCATCGTGCTCTACTCGGTGCTCTTCCATAACAAGATCCGCACGCGGTTCACCGAGTGCGACGAGAACGAGGGCGTGCTCTCCACGATCGCGCAGGAAAACCTCACGGGCGTGCGTGTCGTGCGCGCGTTCGGGCGCGAAAAGTTTGAGCGCGACCGCTTCGAGGCGCAGAACAACAAGTATACCGAATGTTGGATCAGCCTGACCCGGACGCTCTCCGACTTCTGGGCGGTGGGCGATTTTACGAGCTGCCTGCAGACCCTGCTCGTGGTCGTGCTCGGCACGGTTTCGTGCGTGAACGGCAATCTGACGGCGGGCGAGTTCGTGTCGTTCTCGCTCTATAACACGATGCTCATCGGCCCCGTGCGCCGTCTCGGACGCATCATTTCCGAAATGAGCAAGGCGGGCGTCTCCATCGACCGTCTCGGCGAGGTCTTGGAAGCCGAGACCGAGCAGGACGCGCCCGACGCCGCCGAAGCGCCGATGGACAAGGATATTTCCTTTGAAAACGTCAGCTTCCATTACGGCGAGGACGGCCCGGACGTGCTCGAGAACGTCAGCTTCACTGTGCCCGCCGGAAAGAGCTTCGGTATTCTCGGCGGCACCGGCTCCGGCAAGAGCAGCCTGCTGCTTCTGCTCTGCCGCCTGTACGCGCCCACGGAGGGCAAGATCACCGTCGGCGGCGTGGACATTGCCGATATGCCGGCGCGCTATGTGCGCGAGAACGTCGGCATCGTGCTGCAGGAACCGTTCCTCTTCTCCCGCTCGGTGCAGGAGAACATCGGCATCTGCGGCGCGAGCGACGCGGAGATCCGTGCCGCCGCCGTCACTGCGTGCGTGGATGGGGACATCACCCGCTTCTCGCAGGGCTACGACACCATGGTCGGCGAGCGCGGCGTGTCGCTCTCCGGCGGCCAGAAGCAGCGCGTAGCCATCGCCCGCATGCTGACGAAGAAGACGCCGGTCATCGTTTTTGACGATTCGCTCTCCGCCGTCGATACGGAGACGGACGAGAAGATCCGCTCGGCACTCGGCCGCGATCTCGGCAGCGCGACGACGATCATCATCTCCCACCGCATCACGACGCTGCTCGACTGCGACAACATCCTCGTGCTCGAAAAGGGCCGCGTGAGCCAGCTCGGCTCCCCGAAGGAGCTGCTGGCCCAGCCGGGCATTTTCCGCAAGATTTACGACATGCAGATGTCCATCGGAGAGGAGGAAGGAGCATGAACGAGCAGAAAAAGACCAAAGGCGCAAAATGGTTCGGCATCCCCAACCTCGTCCCGTACATGAGACCCTACGGCAAACTCATCCTCTGGATGGTTCTCATGGCGTTTTACGGCAGCGCCATGGACGCGGTCATCCCGCTCTTCCAGCAGTACGCCATCGACAATTACATAGCCGGCTCGACCCTCGCGGGACTCGGCTGGTTCATCGGCGCGTATGTCGTCATCATCCTCACGCAGACGGCCTCCAACTACATCTCCGCCTTCGGCGCGTGCAAGCTGGAGCTGTCCGTCGGCCGCGATCTCAAGCGCGAGAGCTTCAACCATCTGCAAACGCTCTCGTTCTCGTACTTCAACCAGAACAGCGTTGGCTATGTCCACGCGCGCGTCATGTCCGATACCGACCGCATTGCGAGTACGCTCGCCTGGAGCATGGTCGAGGGCGTGTGGCACTCGGCGTATCTCGTGTGCGCCATCGTTATGATGCTCATCCTCAACTGGAAAATGGCGCTGTGCGTGCTTGTGATCGTGCCGATCGTGGCGATCTCGTCCATGTACTTCCAGAAGAAGCTCGTCTTCTTCCACCGGCAGGTGCGCGAGAAAAACTCCCGCATCACCGGCGCTTTCAACGAGGGCATCACCGGCGCGACGACGACGAAAACGCTTGTCGTTGAGGATAAGATGGAGAAGGAATTTGACGAGCTGACCGCCGATATGAAAAAGGTCAGCGTCCGCGCGATGCACTTCCGCGCGATCTTCATTTCCACAACGACGCTTGCGGCCTCTCTCGCGCTGGCGCTCGTCCTCTGGCGCGGCGGTATCGTCACGCGCGAGGGCGTGATGCTCATCGGCACGCTCACCGTGTTTATGAACTATGCGCAGGGCATGATGGAGCCGATCCAGTGGCTCGTGCAGGCGCTCTCCAGCCTCGTGAACGTGCAGGTCAACGTCGAGCGCTTCACCACGCTCATGGAGACGAAGTCCGACGTGCAGGATACGCCGGAGGTCGTGGAGAAATACGGCGACACGTTCAACCCCAAAAAGGAGAACTGGGAAGAGCTGCACGGCGATATCGAGTTCAAGGACGTGACGTTCCGCTACCCCGACGGCGACGAGAACATCCTCGAGCACTTCAATCTCAAGGTGCCGCAGGGAACGAACGTCGCCATCGTCGGCGAGACGGGCGCGGGCAAATCCACGCTCGTGAATCTCGTCTGCCGGTTCTATGAGCCGACGGAGGGACAGGTGCTCATCGACGGGCGCGACGCGAGAGAGCGCAGCCAGCTCTGGCTCCACTCGAACATCGGCTACGTGCTCCAGACGCCGCACCTCTTCTCCGGCACAGTGTTGGAAAACCTCCGCTACGGCCGCGAGAACGCGACCATGGAGGAGATCGAAGCGGCGGTCAAGGCCGTTTCCGCCGACGGGATCATCGAGAGACTGCCGGACGGCTATCAGAGCGACGTCGGCGAGGGCGGCAACAGCCTTTCGACCGGCGAGAAGCAGCTTCTGTCCTTCGCCCGCGCGTTGCTTGCCGACCCGCGCATCTTCGTGCTCGACGAGGCGACGTCCTCTGTTGACACGGTCACGGAGCGGCTCATCCAGGACGCCATCGAAAAGGTCATGGACGGGCGCACGTCGTTCGTGATTGCCCACCGCCTCTCCACGATCCGCCGCGCGGACGTCATCCTCGTGGTGAACGCCGGCAAGATCGTCGAGCGCGGCAGCCACGCCGAGCTCATGGCGAAAAAGGGCGTGTACTACGGGCTCTACACCCGCCAGTACAGAGAAGAACAGATCCAGGCCTCTATGGAATAATACAAAAAGCTCCGTATGCGTCAGCATACGGAGCTCAGCCTGTCGAAAAACGCGGTACAGGATCAGGCCAGCACCGCGTTTCTGCGTTG
>CAVEPP010000105.1:0-3936 GCA_963617605.1 Alloprevotella sp.
GCGGAGGAGATTTTGCGCGGCGTGTCCGGCGTGACGGACTATACGGCGGAGACCGACGGCGACACGCTCTCCGTGCAGGCGCAGCTCGAAAGCAGCGAGAGCGCCGAGAGCGTGTGCGGCGCGCTGACGCTCGCCTTTGCCGCAAAGGGACTGCCGGTGCTCGAAATGCAGCGCCGGAGAGCCAATCTGGAGGACGTGTTCCTCGAACTCACGGAAACGGACGCCGCGCCGGAAACGCCGGGCGGCGAAAAGGAGGAAGAGCAATGACCGCCATATTCCGTCACGAGATGCGCCGCGCCTTTCAGAGCCTGCCGGCGTATCTTTTCTGCGCCTTTTTCCTCGTTTTTGTCGGCATCGGCGCGGTGTACTATAACATTCAGGCTGCCGTGGCGAACTTTGAGTATGTTCTGCGATTCGTGTGCATCGGCATGGCGGTGCTCATCCCGGTGCTGACGATGCGGAGCCTTGCCGAAGAGCGGCGGCAGAAGACCGATCAGCTGCTCTATTCGCTGCCGCTGAAAACGACCGACATCGTCCTCGGCAAATACTTTGCTCTCACGGCGGTGTTTTTGCTGCCCGTGTGCATTATTGCGGTATATCCGCTCGTGTTCTCGCAGTACGGCGAAGTATATCTCCCGAGCGCCTACGGCTCGCTTTTCGCCTTTTTCCTGATGGGCGCGGCGCTGATCGCCGTGGGGCTGTTTCTCTCGTCGCTGACGGAAAATCAGGGGATCGCCGCAGGGCTCTCCATCGCGGTGATGCTCTTTAACTATTATAGCGTCTCGCTCGCCGAGCAGGTGTCAGCTTCGGCGTTCGGCGCGGTGGCGGCGCTCGTTGTGGTCGCGGTGCTGCTCGCGCTTCTCGTGCGCGCCTTGACGCGCAGCGACGCCATGGCCATCGGCACGGGCGTGGCGCTCACTCTCGTGGCGCTGGGCATATATTTTCTTGACGGCACACTCCTCGAAAATCTGCTCCCGAACATCATGCAGAGCCTTTCGCTCTTCGAGCGGTTCTATACGTTCGTGGACGGCGTGTTCGATCTGCGAAGCATCGTATTCTTCCTTTCGGTCATAGCGTTTTTCCTGTTTCTGACCGTGCAGTCGTTGGAGAAAAGGAGGTACAACTGATGAAAGTGCCGAAATTCCTTCAAAAAGAGAAAGCTTCCTCCCCCGGAAACACTGTCGCGGCGAGGGGCGGGACGTATTCGCTCGCCGTATCGGCGGTCGTGCTGGCGATCCTCGTGGCGCTCAACGCGCTTTTCGGCGCGCTCCCGGCCTCCGCGACGCGCTATGATATAAGCTCTACCAAGCTCTATTCCATCACGAGCAACACGAAGGTCGTCGTCAACGCGCTCGAAAAGGACGTAACGATCTACTGGATCACGCAGTCCGGCAAGGAGGACAGCGTAGTGGAAAATCTGTTAGCCAAGTATGAGAGCCTGTCCGGCCACGTTTCCGTTGTGAAAAAGAACCCGGACGTTTATCCGACGTTCGCCGCGCAGTACACGGACGAGACGGTCTCCAACAACAGTCTCGTTGTCGAGTGCGGCGGCAAGAGCCGGTATATCTCCTACAGCGAGATCTATCTCACGGATATCGACTATACGACATACTCCTATGTCTATTCCTTTGACGGCGAGGGCGCGCTCACCTCGGCCATCGCCTATGTCGTGAGCGACGATCTGCCCATTGTCTACACGCTCGAAGGCCACGGCGAAGCGGAGCTGCCCGAAAACGTACAGACGCAGATCGAAAAGGAGAATATGGAGCTTGCCTCCTTCTCGCTGCTCAAGGAGGACGCGGTGCCGGAGGACGCCTCATGCGTTCTCATCTATGCGCCGGAGAGCGACATTTCCGCGGAGGAGAAGGAGATCCTTTCCGAATACGCTGAAAGCGGCGGCCGCCTGCTCGTGATCGCGGGGCCGGTGGAGGACGGAACGCTCACGAATCTCACGGCGCTGCTCGCGCCCTACGGCGTGGCCGCTGCGGACGGCATCGTCGTTGAGGGCGACAGCGGCTATTATGCCTTCCGTCAACCGTACATCCTCCTGCCGGACATCGAAAGCGGCGATATCACCGATCCGCTGCTCGACGAGGGGTATTATGCCATCGTGCCCGTCGCGCAGGGGCTGGATGTGAGCAAGGCCGAAAGCTCGGTCACGACGCTCCTTGCAACATCGTCCTCGGCGTTCAGCAAGGCGGCGGGCTACAGCCTGACCTCCTACGAAAAGGAGGACGGCGATACGGATGGGCCCTTCGCTCTCGCCGTGGACATCACGACCGACGGCGGCGGGGAGATCGTCTGGATTGCGTCCGCGCATTTTCTGGACGAGCTCTATAACGCTTACTCCTCCGGCGCGAATCTGGACCTTACGATGAACGCGCTCTCCTCGCTCACCGGCCAGAGCGAAACGATCTCCATCCGCAGCAAGAGCATGAGCTACAATTATCTCACGATCAGCGATTCAGCCGCGTCGGTGATCAAAGCGTGGCTGGTCGGCATCCTGCCGGTCGCATTTGTTCTTTACGGCATTATCACCGTCGTGGAAAGGAGAAGAAAGCGCCATGCCTAAAGCAAAAAAACTCTATATCCTTCTCGGCGTGCTGGCCGTGCTCACCGCGGCGGTGTTCGCCGTCAGCCGGTATGAAGAGAAAAAGGAAGAGATCCGCACGAGCGGCGAGATCATACTCTCTCTTCCCACGGACAGCGTGACCGCCGTATCCTGGACGAACGAGAGCGGGAGCTTCGCTTTCACGCTTGAGGATGGAACATGGGTCTATGAAGCGGACGCAGGCTTCCCGGCAGACACGGAGAAGATCAAGATGCTGCTGGAGCCGTTTGCCTCGTGCGGCGCGGCGTTTGTGATCGAAAATGTGGAGGACGAGAGCCTCTACGGGCTGGATGATCCGGTCGGCACGATCACCCTCACCGCCGGGGACGAGACGTATACGGTGCGGCTCGGCGACTTCAGCCAGATGGATTCCCAACGCTACGCTTCCATCGGCGACGGGAAAGTGTATCTTCTCTCGCATGACCCGCTCGACGAATTTTCCGCCGTGCTCAGCGACGTGATCCGCCATGATACCGTGCCGGACATCACGGAGGCGGAGAAGATCACCTTCACCGGCGCGGAGGAGTATACGATCCGGCGCGAAGAGAGCGGGAAGAGCATCTGTGCCGACGACGTATATTTTGCCGGAGAGCAGCCGCTCGATACGAGCCGCGTGGAGGCGTATCTCTCCTCGCTCAGCGGCCTTTCGCTCACGGAGTATGTGACATACGATGCAACGGAGGAAGAGCTTGCCGCCTATGGGCTTGATGACCCGGCGCTCACGGTTGCGGTCGTGTATTCCGCATCTGACAGCGAAGAGACGGAGTCCTTCACGCTGCATCTCGGGCAGAACGCCGCAGAGCTCGAAGCGGCCGCAGAGAGCGGAGAGTACGACGATGTAACGTGCTACGCGCGTGTTGGCGATTCCGGTATCGTTTACGAGATCACCGGGACCCGCTACGACACGCTTCTGCGCGCCGGGGTGGACGATCTCCGCCACACGGAGATATTCACCGCCGATTTCGCCGAGGCGACGGCGATGGAGATCACGCTTGACAGCGAAACGTATGAATTTGCTCTCGGAGTGCCCGGAAATGAGGACAACGCCGAAAATGCCAAAGCGGATGACAGCGAAGATGAGACCGTTTGGCTCTGGAACAGTGCGGAGATCGATGTTTCCGCCATCGAGTCGGCGCTCGCCGCGGTCAAGGCGTCGGAGTTTACGGATGACCTCTCCGGCGGAACGGTCGAGCTGCGGCTGACGCTCACGCTCGATAACGAGAGCTTCCCGGAGCTTACACTGGCCTTTTACCGACGCGGCGGGGAAAGCTGCCTCGCCGTGGTAAACGGCGAGAGCGTCGCGCTCGTGCCGCGCAGCCAGGTCG
>CAVEPP010000105.1:3946-6254 GCA_963617605.1 Alloprevotella sp.
GTCGTGAGCCTTGCCGAAGCGGTCCGCGCCATCACCCTCGGCGCGGAAGAATAAAACGTTTTTCCAGTGATAATACAGAAAAATCGCCCCGTCGTTCGACGGGGCGATTCGTATGTCGGGCAGGGGATCAGTCGGCGTTGATGACGTTGATCTGGCACATGCGCATCGTGGCGAGAGCGGCGTCGTGCGTTGCGGGGGTGACGCCCGCGCAGCACTTCGCGTCCAGCGTAATGGGCATTTCGGGGTAGAACGCCTTTTCCATCAGCGCGTTCGATACGACGCAGATGTCGGTGCAGAGACCGATAATCTCCACATTGACGTTCGGCTGGCCGTATTGCTGCACATACTCGCGCATGAGCGCTACGAGATCGGTCGAGCCGAAGGTGGGCTTGTTGATCACGGTGGCGTATTCGCCGAGCGCGTCGGCGACCTCGGTGTTGAGAAGCCAGCCGTCGGTATCTTCTACACAGTGGATGACCGGCAGATTCCGGCCCTCCTGCGTGTCCATGTAGGAGTCCTCGTGCGTGTCGCGCGTGGCGATGATCACGTCGCCGCGGGCCTTGTATTCGTTGATCTTGGCAACAACGGCGGGGACAATGGCCTGCGCTTCGGCGGTGCCGAGCGCCTGATCGATGAAGTCCTTCTGCATGTCGATAACGAGCAGAACATTGACCGTCTTTCCCTCGGGGTTGACTTTTTCGGCGTGGGCGTAGATCTCGGAGGACTTCGGCGCTTTGAGAACTTCCGTGGAGAGCGGCGCGGTGATCGTGTCGTTATAAACCCCGATCTGGCAGCTCTTCATGGTCTCAATGGCGGCGTCGTCCTTGGCGGGAGTGACGCCAGCGCAGCAGGAGGCGTCGAGCGTGATGGGCATTTCGGGATAGAATGCCTTTTCGAGCAGCGCGTTGGAGATAACGCAGATGTCGGTGCAGAGGCCGATGATCTCCACATGGACGTTCGGCTCGCCGTACTGCGCGACATATTCGCCGATGATCTCCACAAGGTCGGTCGAGCCGAAGGTCGGCTTATTTACGACCGTGGCGTTCTCCGGCATGGCGGCCTGCACCGCGTCGTCCAGCTGCCAGCCCTCGGTGTTCTGCACGCAGTGGATGAACGGGAGATTGATGCCCTCCTGCGTTTCAAGGTAGGATTCCTCGTGTGTGTCCTTCGTGGCGATGATGACGTCGCCGCGCTCCTTGTATTCGTTGATCTTGGCCACAACGTTCGGGACGATGGCCTGCGCCTCGGCGGTACCGAGCGCCTGATCGACGAAGTCCTTCTGCATATCGATGACAAGGAGAATGTTCACGGTTTTTCCCTCCGGGTTGGCTGCGGCGGATTCCTCGTAGATCTTCGAGGGCATTTCGGATTTGAGCGGGTCGGGCGCTTCTGGAGCGGGTTCTGCCGCGGCGGGCGCTGCGCCGCAGGCGGCAAGAGCCAGAACCATGGTCAGCGCGAGGATAACAGCGAGAATCTTTTTCATGTGGTGCCCTCCCAATTCTCTTCTTTATTTTAAAAGCGGTCAGACCGCCGCTTTCCAAAGGGGGAGAGGGGACGCTGCGCAGGAAAGGGGATTCGCGTCGTGTTTATTCAAATATACCAAGCACTGTACAAAAATGCAACAATTATTTGTCGGAATCGCTCCATCGTCCAGGGACGAACCGTAAAATAAAAAATCCGCCGCAAGAAGCGGCGGATTTTTTAAATTAAGGTGGAGGCATCAGATCCATTCGGCGGCTGCACACCAGATGTTCTGTATGATGCTATTATAACCGGCGAAAAAATCAAAGAGTGAACATTCCATGAACAAATTCCGGGGAAAATGTAAACAAATTGGAACGGATCGGCAGATTCAACAGAAAAACGAAAAATTTTCAAAAGCATATGGACGATGTATTTAAATGTGATATACTTACCTGGTCCCCAAAGGGGAGGAGGAAGCCGGATGCAGAATTACAAACTGACGCTTTGCTACGACGGCACGCGCTACCGCGGCTGGCAGAAACAGGGAAACACCGCCCAGACGGTGCAGGGCAAGCTGGAAGCGCTGCTCTCCCGCGCGCTGGGACAGAGCGTGGAGATTGCGGGCAGCGGCCGCACGGACGCCGGCGTCCACGCGAGAATGCAGGTGTGTTCCTTCCGGGCGGAAACGGACAAGTCCTGCGCGGAAATATTGGCGCTGCTTCGGGAATATCTGCCGGAGGATATCGGCGCGCTGTCGCTCGAAAAAGCGCCGGATCGGTTTCATGCCCGGCTCTCGGCGGTGCGGAAAACGTATGTTTACCGCGTCTGGAACAGCAGTATGCCC
>CAVEPP010000106.1:0-6249 GCA_963617605.1 Alloprevotella sp.
AACTCGCTACCTCCACCTTGGCAAGGTGGCGCTCTGCCAAATGAGCTATGCCCGCAAATGGTGCCTCAGGCCAGAATTGAACTGGCGACACGCGGATTTTCAGTCCGCTGCTCTACCTACTGAGCTACCGAGGCAAATGGCTTTGCTTTGAAAGACGGGATATTGGTGGGAACAACAGGACTCGAACCTGTGACCCCATGCTTGTAAGGCATGTGCTCTAACCAGCTGAGCTATGCTCCCGTTTTTCGCGGCTTTGTCATTGTAGCAAACGTTAAGGCATTCTGTCAAGAAGAAAATTATTTTTTTTCCAAAAACTTCTGCAAAGCGTAAAATCACCGTTAAGCCGGACGGGAACCGGTTGCTATCGGCTCTGCCGAATGCTATACTGCGCTTACCATATAAACCCCTAAAGCGCTTTTTTGGAAAAGAAGGAGCTTTCTATGAAAATTGTGATTGTCGGCGGAGGCAAGGTCGGCTTCGCCATCGCCCGCGAGGTTTCCGCCGAGGGACACGACGTAACGATCATCGACAGCAGCCGCACCGTTTGTGACCGGCTTTCTCTTGCACTCGACGGCATGACCGTGCAGGGAAACGGCGCCGCGCTCGATGTGCAGCGCGCCGCGCTCGTGCCGGAGAGCGATCTTCTGATCGCTGCCTCGCCGAACGACGAGGCGAACATTCTCGCGTGCATGCTTGCAAGAAAAATCGGCTGCCCGAACACCATCGCCCGCATCCGTAACCGCAGCTATCGCGAAGGCGTGCAGCTCCTGCGGGAGGAACTGGGCCTTTCCATGGCGGTCACGCCGGATCTCTATGCTGCGCGCGAGATCTTCCGCCAGCTGCAGCTGCCTGCGTTCCTCCGGCGGGAATCGTTTGCCAAGTCCCGCGCCGAGATCGTGGCGATGGAAGTCGATGCGGATAATAAGCTCTGCGGTAAAAAGCTCATGGAGCTGCCGCGTATCCTGCGCCACCGCGTGCTCGTTTGCGCCGTGCGCCGCGGGGAAGAGGCGTTTATCCCGGACGGCTCGTTTGCGATCCGCGCCGGGGACGAGGTATATCTGACCGCGCCGGCGGCGACCCTTTCGCGCACCGTGGACGAGCTGGGGCTGCGGAAAAAGCACGCGAAGAATGTGATGATCGTCGGCGGCGGGCGGCTGGGCGAAGCGCTCGCGGAGCTGCTGTGCGAGGCGGGCGTGCGCGTGAAGCTCATCGAGCAGAACCCCGAGCGCTGCCGCGCTCTCGCGGAGCGCCTGCCGGACGTTTCCGTCCTCTGCGCCGACGGCACGCGGCAGGATTTCCTCTTCAGCGAGAACATTTCGCAGATGGACGCCGTTGTTGCGCTCACGAATCTGGACGAAGAAAATGTGTTCATCTGCATGTACGCCCGGATGCAGGGCGTGCCGCAGGCGATCCCCAAGGTGAACCGGACGGAATATGCCGCCGTGTGCCAGAACTGCGGCATCCGCAGCGCCGTCAGTCCGAAGGACATCTGCGCGCAGGAGATCACGCGCTACGTCCGTGCCATGGAGAGCACCGATGCCGAAAGCGTCCTTTCCGTATACAGTCTGCTCGGCGGGCGCGTCGAGGCGCTTGAATTTCTCGTCACGGCGGACGTGCCGCACCTCGGCGAGAGCCTGGCCTCCGTTACGCTCCAGCCGGGAATATTGCTCGCATGCATTTCGCGCGGGGCAAAGGTGCTGTTCCCCGGCGGCGGCGACAGCTTACAGGCGGGAGACACCGTTATTGTGATCGCGCCGCGCGAGCGGCACATCGCGGAGCTGCGGCAGATCTTTGCCGATCGCGGGTGAGCGGATATGAACATTGCCATGATCTGCCGCATTCTCGGCCTGACGCTGGGGGTGGAAGCGGCGTTTATGACGCCGCCGCTCATTATCGCGCTTGTGCGCGGCGAGCACGGCGCCGCTGTCGGCTTTGCCGTCGCTATGGCAGCGATCCTCGTGTGCGCGGCGCTGCTGCGGCGCGTGAAGGCCCGGCGGCGCGAATACTACGCCCGCGAGGGCTTTGTGACCGTGGGCCTTTCCTGGGTGCTGCTCTCGGTGTTCGGCGCGCTGCCGTTTTGTTTGAGCGGGGCGGTGCCGTCGTTTGTGGACGCCTTTTTTGAGACCGTTTCCGGCTTTACCACGACCGGCGCGAGTGTGATCGCCGATGTGGAGGCGCTGCCGGTGAGCCTTCTGTACTGGCGCAGCTTTACGGTATGGCTCGGCGGTATGGGCGTGCTCGTGTTCGTGCTGGCCGTGAGCCCGATGGCAAACGGCGACAGCGGCGATGCGCTGCATCTCCTGCGCGCGGAATCGCCCGGCGTGAATGTCGGCAAGCTCGTGCCGCGGATGCGCCGCAGCACGACGATCCTCTATCTCATCTATATCGGCCTCACGGTTTTGATGTTTGTGCTGCTCATTTTCGATATGCCGGTT
Source organism: Alloprevotella sp. (assembly GCA_963617605.1). Taxonomy (GTDB): domain Bacteria; phylum Bacillota; class Clostridia; order Oscillospirales; family Oscillospiraceae; genus Apopatocola. The sequence continues at coordinate 2,436 of CAVEPP010000106.1, forward strand.
TTCGATGCGCTCACCACGGCATTCGCCACGGCGGGCACGGGCGGCTTTTCGATCCGCAACGCCGGTATGAGCGTGTACAGCTCCTATTCGCAGACGATCATCACCGTTTTAATGATCCTTTTTTCCATAAACTTCACGCTCTACTATCTCGTCCTGATCGGAAAGCTCCGGCAGGCGCTGCGCAGCGAGGAGATGTGGGTATTCCTCGGCATTCTCGCCGCCGCTTCGCTCGCCGTCGCGGCGAACATCCTGCCGCTCTTTCGCGGCTTCGGCGAGGCATTCCACCACGCCATATTCACCGCCGCGTCCATGATGAGCACCGCGGGCTTTGCAATCTCGAACTTTGATCTCTGGCCGTGGTTTTCCAAAACGGTGCTTCTCGTGCTGATGTTCGTCGGCGCATGCGCCGGCTCCACCGGCGGCGGCATCAAGATCGTGCGCATTATGATCGGCGCAAAGCTCGCCCGCCGGGGCGTACAGCGCGCCATCCATCCGCAGCAGATCAAATGCATCCACATCGACGGCGAACCGCTCGACGAGGACACCTGCGGCTCGGTCTCTGCGTTCCTACTCGTGTACGCGCTGCTCTTTGTGCTGCTTCTGGTGCTGCTCGCGCTGGACGGGCGGGACTTCACCACAACGTTTTCCGCCGCGGCGAGCTGCTTTAATAACATCGGCCCCGGTCTCGCGCAAGTTGGCCCCATGTCAAATTACACATGCTTCTCCGCCTTCGGCAAGATGCTTCTCTCGTTCGCGATGCTCTTCGGCCGTCTGGAGCTATACCCGATGCTCCTGCTGTTCATCCCCGCCGCGTGGCGCAAATAACCAAATCCGGCTGCCGTTTCAAAAAACGGCAGCCGGATATTTTTGTTATTCCGTGTTTTGCCCGGTAAAAAAGGCTTCTGCGTCCCGGCAGAAGGCTTCCGGATATATCATTACCAGCTCTGCGTGCGCCATTTTGGGGATCTCGCGGAGCTGTACCTGTGGGAAATAGCGCTGAATGAAGCGAATATTGCTCCGCCGGTCCCGCTTTTCCTCTTCGCCGTACCAATAGGTGATCTTCGTGCCGCGTTCGGCGGGCGCGGGGGGCAAGGCGTAATTGTTGCCGGACCAGAATATGCTGCGGATCGTCCGGTCGGAGTAGGTTTTCAGATAGCGCTCCAGAGCGTCGTACTCCTCTGCGGCATCGCGTCCGGGAAGGGTAAACCGTTCCGGCGGGAAAGCTGCTTCCAGAATTCTGCGGCTGTTTGCCGCGATCTTGAAAGACAGGATATCACGGGCAAGCAGCAGCTTTCGCACCGGGTACGGAAGCTGATAGGGTGTGATCCCGCCGTCGATGATCGCCCGGCCGACGGGGAGCTCTCCCAGAGCCAGCAGACGGGTCAGACATGCGCCGCCCAAAGAGTAGCCGTAGGCGGCGTCCAGCCGGGCGACGCCGCGGTTTTTCAAGTATTCCGTTACTTCTTCTACGGTCTGCTCCACAGAGGAAAAATCGCCCGGATATTCCGGCTGATGGCCGTCATACACGACCTGATAAACGTGCCATTTTCGGGAAAGCAGCGCGATGGTATCGGCAAAGGCCCATACGGGCTCCGCCGTACAGGGGAAAAACAGCAGCGTCTGCGCCTGCTCCGGTCCGTGCTCCAATATATGCATGGTGTGTACCTCCGATTAAATGGTTAGCTGCTGCTAACAAACGCTCTTTGAAAAGGCCGCAGTAATGCGGCCTTTTCGTCGTCGGCTGTAATAAATAGCAAAAATCCGGTTACCCGTCAATGTGCCGCCGGAGTATTTTGAAGCCGGGAAAGGATCTCTCCGATATCCGCATCAATACAGATCGACCGGTCTTTGATCTCCGAAGGGGCGTCTGCTTCGCCGAGATTGACGCAGGCGTAGACGGCGTTGGGATTCCTTGCTGTCATGCGCCAGAAGGGGTATTTGATGATGCCGGGGGTATTGTAGCCGACGCCGAGCTCCCAGAACAGGATCTTCTGCCCGGCGCGGGTGCGGAGAAAGTTCTCGTACCGTTCCGCCGCAGCGTGCCAGCCCTCATCCTCGGCGAAGCGGTCGTCACAGCGCAGATTCGTTGTCATGGGGCGGCCGCAGTGCGGGCAGCGGGGCAAAAGCTCCGACGGGACGCGCATATCCTTCTGCTGCTCTGCCATTGCACGGATGACTGCTTCGCTATCAAAGGTCTCCGGACGGCACGGGGCACTGCACTGGAAGAGACCGTAATCTCCCTGCGTATAAAAGAGCCGCTTTTTATCGATCCCCGCTTTCTGAAAGCAGTGATCGACGTTCGTCGTGACGACAAAATAGTCCTTTTCCCGCACCAGACGGAGAAGCGTCTCGTATACCGGCTTCGGTGCGTCCTGATACCGGTTGATGAGAATGTACCGGCTCCAATACGCCCAGAACTCTTCCGGCGTGGGGAATGGGTAAAAACCGCCGGAGTACATGTCGCGGATGCAGTATTTTTCCGCAAAATCGGAAAAATACTGCGCAAACCGCTCGCCGGAATAGGTGAACCCGGCGGCGGTGGAAAGGCCCGCGCCCGCGCCGATCACAACGGCGTCAGCTTCCGCTATCGCCGCTTTCAGGTGCTCGATCTGCGCCGAGCAGTCGGGCATAGATGTTTTTGTCCAGGTCTTTGAAAACATTGAAGATCACTTTCTTTACACTGGTTTGCTTTTGGAGAAACTCCCGGACCGTCTTCACGGCAATCTCCGCCGCCAGCTCGTTGGGGAAATGAAATACCCCGGTGGATATACAGCAGAACGCGACGGTTTCCAAACCGTTCTCCGCCGCGAGGGACAGACAGGAACGGTAGCACGAGGCGAGGAGCTCCTCGTCCCGCTTCGTGACCGCGCCCTCCACGATGGGCCCCACCGTGTGCAGCACGTACCGGCAGGGGAGATTGAACGCTGGGGTGATCTTTGCCTGTCCGGTGGGCTCGGGATGGCCCTGCTTTTCCATGAGCTCCGCGCACGCCAGACGCAGCTCCACGCCCGCGTAGGTGTGGATAACGTTGTCGATGCACGCATGGTTGGGAATGTAGCAGCCGGTCATGCCGGAGTTTGCGGCATTGACGATGGCGTCGCAGCGGAGCGTTGTGATATCGCCCTGCCAGAGATACAGCCCCGGCTCCGCGGGAACGAGATCGTCCGCGTCCGTCACACCCTTTGCTGCGGTCTCGCCCTGCAAATAGTTGTCCTGCACGCGCAGAAATTCTGCCCCGGCGCGGCGCGCCAGGCGGACGTTCATCAGTCCGCGCAGAAGCTGCCGCTGGCGCTCGGCGCCGGGCGGGATATCGTCGGCATACCCGCCCTCTTTCAGCAGTTCCCGGAGAAGATACATTCTCTTTTCACTCTGGTTCATGGTCAAAGCCCCTTTTGCGTATTGGCCGGTGCAAATGCTTTTGCTGACCTGCGGCGGCAGCCGCACCGAGATCAGAATTCGTACGGCGGATTGCCGGAGAAGTCGGCGATGACGCCGTGAGCGTCGGCAAGATAGAATACCTCAAAAATGGGGTTCATCGCCTCGCCGTACTGTCCCTTCACGATGGGATTCTGGATGTACATTTCCTTGACGGCCATGTTGTTTTCAAAAACGGCCTTGCCGTGCAGCCGGATCCAGGCAAACTCCGGGCTGGAAACGGAAAGCTCCACATAGGGATTTTCCTGCATGTCCTTATAGACATCCTTCTGGCTGTTCGTGCAGAACCAGAGCTTGCCGTCCTGCGCTCCGGCAAACATGAAGGGACGGCACTTGGCCTTTCCGTCTCGGCCGACGGTGGCCAGATACTGGGTGGGAT
>CAVEPP010000107.1:0-6235 GCA_963617605.1 Alloprevotella sp.
CTTCTGGCCGGACGCAGACTTCAGCTCCTCGCGGAGGTCGTGGGAGAGCTGCTCACAGTCGATCTCCTCGAGCAGCTTCTTGATCGCCTCGGCGCCCATGCCCGCCTGGAAATCGTCCTCGTACTTCTCGCGCATATCGCGGTATTCCTTCTCGGAGAGAAGATCGCAGCGCTTGAGCGGCGTGGAGCCGGGATCGGTGACGATATAAGAGGCAAAGTAAAGGACTTTTTCGAGGGTGTGCGGCGTCATGTCGAGCAGCAGGCCCATACGGGACGGGATGCCCTTGAAGTACCAGATGTGGCTCACAGGCGCGGCCAGCTCAATGTGGCCCATGCGCTCGCGGCGCACCTTGCTCTTGGTAATCTCGACGCCGCAGCGGTCGCAGATCTTGCCCTTATAGCGGATCTTCTTATACTTTCCGCAATGGCATTCCCAGTCCTTCGTGGGCCCGAAAATGCGCTCGCAGAAAAGGCCGTCGCGCTCGGGCTTGAGCGTGCGGTAGTTGATGGTCTCCGGCTTCTTGACTTCGCCGTGGGACCAGGAAAGGATCATTTCGGGAGAAGCAATGCCGATCTGAATGGCGTCAAACGGGGTGTAGCTCATTATTCTCTCTCCTCCACTTCATCCGTATCGTCGTCGCCGAAGGACTCTTCGTTCTCCGGCTCGTCGCCGAACACCGACTGGCTGCGGTCGATGCTGAATCCGGCGTCGCTGAAGTCTTCCTCGCTCGCGCGGTAATCGTCGCGCATGCCGGGGATGTAATCATCCTCGTCGTCTTCCTTGAGTTCGATCTCCTGCCCGTCCTTGTCAAGGACCTTGATGTCCAGACACAGAGACTGGAGCTCCTTGACCAGAACCTTGAACGATTCCGGTACGCCGGGCTGCGGGATGTTATGACCCTTGACGATGCTCTCATACGTGCGGACACGACCGGTAACGTCGTCCGACTTGACAGTCAGGATCTCCTGCAGGGTATGCGCCGCGCCGTAGGCTTCGAGCGCCCAGACTTCCATTTCGCCGAAGCGCTGGCCGCCGAACTGCGCCTTGCCGCCGAGCGGCTGCTGCGTAACGAGGCTGTACGGGCCGGTGGAACGGGCGTGGATCTTATCGTCAACGAGGTGGTGCAGCTTGAGGAAGTACACCCAGCCGACGGTGACGTCGTTATCGAACTTGTCGCCGGTGCGGCCGTCGTACAGCACGCTCTTGCCGTCCTCGCGGAGTCCGGCCTCGCGGAGCGTTTCGCGGATGGTGGTCTCGTTCGCGCCGTTGAAGATCGGGGTGGCAACCTTCCAGCCGAGCGCCTGCGCCGCATAGCCCAGGTGGACTTCGAGGACCTGTCCGATGTTCATACGGGAGGGGACGCCCAGCGGGTTCAGTACGATGTCGAGCGGGGTGCCGTCCGGCAGGTACGGCATATCCTCACGCGGCAGGATGCGGGAAACAACGCCCTTGTTGCCGTGGCGGCCGGCCATCTTGTCGCCGACGGAGATTTTGCGCTTCTGCGCAATATACACGCGGACGACCTGATTGACGCCGGGGGACATTTCGCCGCCGTTTTCACGGGTGAACACTTTGACATCGACGATGATGCCGCTCTCACCGTGCGGGACCTTCAGCGAGGTATCGCGCACTTCGCGGGCCTTTTCGCCGAAAATGGCGCGGAGCAGACGTTCCTCGGCGGTGAGGTCGGTCTCGCCCTTGGGCGTAACCTTGCCGACGAGAATGTCGCCGCTGCGGACCTCGGCGCCGACGCAGATGATGCCGCGCTCGTCGAGGTATTTGAGAGCGTCGTCGCCGACGCCGGGGATATCGCGGGTAATCTCCTCGGGCCCGAGCTTGGTGTCGCGGGCGTCACATTCATACTCCTCCACATGGATGGAGGTGTAAACGTCGTCCATGACAAGGCGCTCGTTGAGGAGAACGGCGTCCTCGTAGTTATAGCCTTCCCACGTGGTGAAGCCGACGAGAACGTTCTTGCCGAGGCTGATCTCGCCCTGCGAGGTGGACGGGCCGTCGGCGATGACGTCGCCCTGCTTCACGCGCTCGCCGACCTTGACGATCGGGCGCTGGTTGAAGCACGTGCCCTGGTTGCTGCGGGCGAATTTGATGAGCTTATAGTCCTTGTTCTCGCCGCTGTCATAGCGGACGGAGATGCTGTCCGCACTCACGCGCGTGACGATGCCGTCGCCCTCGGCGAGGACAACGACGCCGGAGTCCACCGCGCAGCGGTGCTCGATGCCGGTAGCGACGATGGGCTGCTGCGTGGTCATCAGAGGAACGGCCTGGCGCTGCATGTTCGCACCCATCAGAGCACGGTTCGCGTCGTCATTTTCGAGGAACGGGATCATCGCGGTGGCGATGGAGATCATCATGCGCGGGGACACGTCCATGAAGTCGACCTTCTCGCGGTCAACGTCGATGATCTCGTCGCGGTGGCGGCAGGTGACACGCTTGTTGATGAGTCTTCCCTGCTCGTCCAGCGGCTCGGTCGCCATGGCCATGACGTACTGGTCTTCCACGTCCGCCGTCATGTAAACGACTTCCTTGGTGACAACGCCGGTCTCCTTGTCGATGCGGCGGTACGGCGTAATGAGGAAGCCGTACTCGTCCACGCGGGCGTAGGAGGACAGGTAGTTGATAAGGCCGATGTTCGGGCCTTCGGGCGTCTCAATCGGGCAGAGACGCGCATAGTGGCTGTAGTGAACGTCTCGCACGTCGAAGTTGGCGCGCTCACGGCTCAGGCCGCCGGGACCGAGCGCGGAGATACGGCGCTTGTGCGTAAGCTCGGCCAGCGGGTTCGTCTGATCCATGAACTGGCTCAGCGGGCTGGAGCCGAAGAACTCCTTGATCGCCGCCGTGACGGGACGGATGTTGATAAGGCTCTGGGGCGTAACGATGTCGAGATCCTGCAGCGTCATACGCTCGCGGATCACACGCTCCATACGGGAGAAGCCGATGCGGAACTGGTTCTGCAGCAGCTCGCCGACGCTGCGGACGCGGCGGTTGCCGAGATGGTCAATGTCATCCGGCTCGCCAATGCCGTGCGCCAGGCAGCAGAGATAGTTCGCCGCGGAGAAGATATCATCGCAGATGACGTGCTTCGGCATGAGGAGATCCACATTCTCCTTGAGCACTTCCTTGAGCTCTTCGCCCTCATACTGGTCCATGTACTGGCGCAGGAGGATGAAGCGGACGTGCTCGCGCAGACCGAGCTCTTCCTTGATGATGCGGCGGTTTTCCGCATCGTCGTCCGAGAAGTGGACGAAGTTGGCGGCATCGACCATGCCGTTGGAGAAAACGCGGACGGTCTCGTTCTCGCCGATAGCGAGACGGACGGCGTTGACACCCTTTGCCTCCAGCTCGCGGACGCGCTCGCGGGTGAGGGTTTCGCCGACGTCGGCAAGGATTTCGCCGGTCATCGGGTCGGCAACGGGCTCGGCCAGAACATAGCCCGCCACGCGCGGATAGAGCGAGAGCTTCTTGTTGAACTTATAGCGGCCGACGTTGGAAATGTCATACCGGCGGTGATCGAAGAAGAGGTTTTCGAGCAGAGTCTCACTGCTCTCCACCGTCGGGGGATCGCCGGGACGGAGCTTCTTGTAGATCTCAAGCAGGCAGTCGTCACGGGAGATGCAGGTGTCACGCTCGAGCGTGGTGACGATGCGCTTATCGTCGCCGAAGATCTCGCGGAGCGCGTCGCCGGTGACGGCGCCGCCGACAGGATTGTCGATGCAGCTGAGCCACGTGTGCGGCTTGTCCGCCTTGTAAGCGCCGAGAGCCTTGAGCAGAAGCGTGGCGGGCAGCTTGCGGTTCTTGTCGATGCGGACATAGAACACGTCGTTTAGGTCCGTCTCGTACTCCAGCCACGCGCCGTGATACGGAGCTGTTGGTCTTGTCCGTCTTTTTATCAAAATAGATGCCGGGGGAACGGACGATCTGGGAGACGATAACACGCTCGGCGCCGTTGATGATGAACGTGCCGCTCGCGGTCATGAGCGGGAAATCGCCCATGAAGATCTCCTGTTCCTTAATCTCCTCGGTCTCGCGGTTGCGCAGACGCACGCTGACCTTCAGCGGGGCGGCGTATGTGGCGTCGCGCGCCTTGCACTCCTCCTCCGTATACTTCGGGGGCTCGTTCATGGAATAGTCCACGAAGGAAAGCTCCAGATTGCCGGAGTAGTCCGTAATGGCAGCTACGCCCTTGAAGACCTCACGCAGGCCCTCGTCCAGAAACCACTTGTAGGAATTCTTCTGGATCTCGAGCAGATGCGGCATGTCCTGGATCTCTTCCGCGCGGGCATAGCTCTTTCTGATTGTTCTTCCGTACTGTACATCCTTAGGCATCGGCGAATCTCCCTTTTTCCGCCGGAGGAGCTTAAACTCCGGCGCAGAATACCCGTTCCGGGGGGAATATGGTTTGCGGTGCCGCTTTCGTGGAACGCCCGGCTGCGTTGTGAAAACATTGTCGTCCGGGTTGATTTTTCGCAGAGCGGCTGATATACTAACGATAGTAAAAGGGGCTGTATGCGGCTATCCATAGCAACATATAGCAATTTATTATACCAAGCCGTCCTTGCAGTGTCAAGGGCGATTTTTTTATAATTTCTGTGTTGCTGTACGCCGCCGTTTGCCGTAAAATACACAGAAACAACGCATTTCCGGAGCTGCCAATGGAACGATTTGTGATCCTGCTCACCCTGGCCGGGCTGAGCTATCTTCTGCTGTTTATTGAGGGACTTGTAAAGACCTCCCGGGCGCGCTTTGCCGTGCTCGGCGCGCTGCTCGCCGCGTTCGGCGTTCGCTTTATCCTTTTCGGCATCGCGCCGAACGACACGGCGGCCGCCGTGGAGAGCGCGATCGCCTGGTATCGGGACGCCGGAGGGTTCTGGGGCATCCGTTCCTCCGCTCTCCCCTATTCGATCCCGGTGCAGTACTTTCTGGCGCTCTTTTCTCTTGCGCCGGGCGGCGGGCTTACCTTATTTAAATATCTCTGCGTTTTCGCCGAGGTGACGATGGCATGGGCAGCGCAGCGGTGCGTCCAGTGCATCACGGTGCGCGCGCAGCCGCGGCTCTTCGCCTTCCTTATCGTGCTGCTCCTTCCCTCCGGGATCTTTCAGGGCGTCTGCTCCGCCGCGGGCGGCAGTCTCTGGTGGGTCTTCATCGCGCTCGCCGCCTCCTGCGCCATGCGCGGGGAGTGGCGCTGGTGTGCCGGGATGCTCGCGCTCGCGGTCGCGTTTCATCCCGCCGCGCTCTGGATCGTGCCGGTATTCTTGGTCTTTACCGCCGTGCGGCGCAACACATGGTTTTCGCTGCTGCATCTCGTCGGATGGTATATCGCCGTCATGGTTCCGGCGCTGCTGCTCGGCCGCCCCGGCAGCGAGTGTCTGCCGTTTTACCCGGCGCTCGGAACGCTTACGGCGCGGCCGCTCTTCGGCGGAGCGCCGGGCATTTATTCGTTCACGCAATATTCGTTCATCGCGCCGACCGGCATTGCGCTCTACGTCGTTTTCGCGCTGCTGCTCGTCTGGCGCATGGGCCGGAAAAGTCTCGCCGCCGACCGGCGGCGGCAGCTCACGGCGCTCTCCCTTGCCTCGCTATGCGCCGCGGCGCTCCTGCCGTGGATGTGCGCCGACAGTCTTTACGGCGCGGAGGTACTTCTCGTCGCGCTCTGTTGTCTGGAGCCGAAGGTCATTCCCGCAGCGGTGTGCGCAAGCTTCGCCTCGGCGCTCGCGCTTTTGAAGGATGTCTACGGCAGCGCCGTCTTTCTCCCCCTCGGCTGGGCCACCCTCGCCCTCCTCGCCGCCATGGTCGTTCTTCTGCTGTATCTTCTGCTGAAAAAGAAAACCGCACGGCGGACGGCATAAATACGCAAGTCCGCAGGAGCCGAAACTCCTGCGGACTTGCTTTTTTACATAATTTTAATCCTTCTGCCGGTAGCTGCCGAAGAATTTTTCGAGGCGCGTTGAGGCATCCTTCAGCGAAACAAGGTCGGGCAGATAGACGATGCGGAAATGATCCGGCTCGCCCCAGTTGAAGCCCGTACCGGCGGTGACGAGGATCTTCTGTTCTTTCAGAAGATCGAGCGCCATCTGCTCGTCGCTGTGGATGTTGAATTTCTTCGTATCCACCTTCGGGAAGATGTAAAACGCCGCTTTCGGCTTCGACGCGCTCAGTCCGGGGATGGAGTTGAGCGTTTTCCAGATCAGCTCACGCTGCTCATAGAGCCGTCCGCCGG
>CAVEPP010000108.1:0-6219 GCA_963617605.1 Alloprevotella sp.
GGTTTGTCTGAACGGCGAGCCGGTCGGACTCGGAACCGGCCGCACCAAAAAGGAAGCGGAGCAGACCGCTGCCGCCAATGCGCTGGAGGCGCTGCGGAAGTGACGCCGCGCCGCCGCATCCTTCCCATATTTGTCCCTCATGCAGGCTGCCCGAATGACTGCGTTTTCTGCAACCAGAAGCGCATTTCCGGCAGCCTGCTTCCGGCTTCTGCGGAAACGGTGCGTTCTACTGTCTCCGCGCTTGCACCGGGCAGCGGGTATGAGCTGGCGTTTTATGGCGGCAGCTTTACCGCCATACCCGAAGCCGAACAGGAATCGCTCCTTTCCGCGGTGGTTCCGGCGCGCGAATCCGGCGCTGTGTCGGCGCTTCGCGTATCGACAAGGCCGGACGCCGTGACGGAGGAGAAGCTGGCGCGTCTGCGCCGTTACGGAGTGGAGACCGTGGAGCTCGGCGCACAGTCCATGTGCAATGAAGTGCTCCTGCGCAGCGGGCGCTGCCATACGAGCGAGGATACCGTAAAGGCGGCACGGCTCGTAAAGGACGCCGGTTTTACGCTCATTTTGCAGATGATGACCGGGCTTCCCGGCAGCGACGATACGCGCGATATCCAGACGGCGCGCTCTATCGCCGCGCTTCACCCGGATGGCGTGCGCATCTATCCGACGGTCATTCTCCGCGACACGCCGCTCTATGACCTATGGAAGGCAGGAAAGTACCGGGAGCATACCGTGGAGGACGCCGTGCGCGTCTGTGCGCGTATCCTGCCCATATTTGACGATGCGGGGATCTCTGTCATCCGCTTGGGGCTGAATCCTTCGGACGAGCTCTCCGGCGGTGTCGCTGCCGGAGGTGCCTATCATCCCGCGCTCGGCGAGCTTGTGCGCGCAAGACTTTGGCGCAATAAGGCGGAGACGCTTCTCTCCGGCATTGAGCCGGGATCGGATGTTGTTCTTGCCGTTGCGCCGAACCGCGTTTCTGTGATGACGGGACAGCGCCGCGCTAATCTATCGTATCTTCAGGAGCGATTCGCGCTCCGGTCGGTTCGCGTTTGCACGTCCGATGTGCCGGACGGGGAGATCGTCCGGATATAAGTTGCAAAAAACGACGATTTAGTATATAATAAATTGTTTTTGATGCATCTTTAATTATTGAGGAGAAAAAACCGTGTATTTAAAAGCGCTGGAACTCCAGGGCTTCAAGTCGTTTCCCGAAAAGACACGGCTGAGCTTTGAAAAAGATATAACTGTGATCGTCGGGCCCAACGGCAGCGGCAAATCCAATTTGTCGGATGCGCTGCTGTGGGTCATGGGCGAGCAGAAAACGCGGATGCTGCGCGGCGGGAAGATGGAAGACGTCATTTTCGGCGGCACGGAAAAGCGCGGGGCGATGGGCTTTGCGCAGGTGACGCTCGTGCTGGATAATACGACGCGTATTCTGCCGCTCGATACCGACGAGGTCAGTATCGCCCGGCGCTACTACCGCAGCGGCGAGAGCGAATACTACATCAACCGTGAGCAGGTGCGCCTGCGCGACGTAACAGAGCTGCTGATGGATACCGGTCTCGGCTGCGACGGCTACTCGATCATCGGGCAGGGGCGCATCAGCGAGATCGTCTCCGCCAAATCCACCGACCGCCGCGAAATATTTGAAGAGGCGGCGGGCATTGCCCGCTTCCGTCACCGGAAAGACGAGTCCGAGCGAAAGCTCGCCCGCACGGAGGACAACCTTCTGCGCATCGGCGACAAGATCTCGGAGCTTGAAATGCAGGTCGAGCCGCTGCGCAAGCAGTCGGAAACGGCGCAGAAATACCTCATTCTGCGCGATCAGCTCCGCGAGCAGGAGGTCTCGCTCTGGATGGCGAACCTCGACCGGCTGCACGAACAATCCGAACTGCTGCGCTCGGATTATGAGCGCTCTGTTGTGGAATGCACGGCGGCGCGCTCCGAGCAGGACCGGCTTTATGCCGAAAGCGAGCGCCTTGCCGCGCGGATGCGCGATCTGGACGTGCGCTCTGAAGAGCTGCGCGAAACCCTCCGCACGACGGAGAACACTGCCGCGGAAACGGAAAGTGCCGCTGCCGTCGTAAAAACGCAGCTTGCCAATAACGAGGAAACACTGCAGCGTCTGCAGCGCGAAATCGGCGAGCAGAGCGAGCGTGCCGGAAGCCTTTCCCGCCAAATCAGCGAGCATCGCTCCCGCATCGAAAGCATCGGGGCTGAGCGCCGCGCGCTGTCCGAACGGCTTGAAGAGCTGCGGAAGGGCGAATCGGAAAATACCGCAGCGATGGACGAGCGGAGCCGCCGTATTTCCGCCATGCTCTCGCGCGAAAATGAACTCACCGGCTCTCTGGCGGAGAGCCGCACCGCCATATCGCTTCTGGCGGAAAACCGCGAAGCAATGGAAAGCCGCGCGGCACAGGCAAGGGAAGAGCTTGCCGCGGCGGAGCAGAAGGATGAGGAAGCATCGGCGCGCCTGATCGAAGAGAAAAAGCGACTGAATGAAGTTAAGGAAAAGGAACAGAGCCTTGCCAACGTGATCTCCGGTCACTCCATGCTCATGGCAGGACGCGAGCAGAAGGCGGCGGAAGCCGCCGAACGGCAGACAAAGCTCACGGTGGAGCTGCGCTCCTGCGATTCACGCATCCACCTTCTTTCCGAGCTGGAAAAGGAGCTGGAGGGCTTCAGCAAAGCTGCGAAGATCGTCATGCAGGAGTCAGAACGCGGCACGCTGCACGGCGTTCACGGGCCGGTCGGCAAAATGATCCGTACCGAGGACCGGTATGCGCTCGCCGTGGAAACGGCGCTCGGCGCACACGTCGGCGACATCATCGTTGATACGCAAGATAACGGCAAGGACATATTTGCGCTTTTGAAACGGCGCGACGGCGGGCGCGTAACTCTCCAGCCGATGGATGTGATCCGTCCGGCGCGGCTGAACGGCGAGCCGCGAGGCGAGGCGGGCTACGTCGGCGTGTGCTCCGATCTCGTAAACTGTGATAAGCGCTACGGCGCCGTCATTGCGAGCCTTCTCGGGCGTACAGCCGTTGCGGAATCGCTCACCGACGCCATCGCCATTGCACGCCGGCACAATAACAGCTTCCGCATCGTGACGCTGGACGGGCAGATTTTAAACGCCGGCGGATCGATGACCGGCGGCAGCGCCGGGAAAAACACTGGTATCCTCTCGCGTGCCAACGAGCTGAAACGTCTCCGCGAGAAGCGCGGCGATCTGGAAGCGCAGCTCTCGCAGACAGAATCGAAGCGGCGGGAAGCCGAACGCGAGCTGCAAAGCGCGCGCTACGATCTCGAGACCGCGCGCGAAGAGCACGCCGCGGCGCGCCAGGAAACGGCGCGGCAGGAGGGACTTGTTGCGCAGGCGCAGCTTCTGCGCACTGCGGCGGCAGAAGCGCTCGATGCACTGGATGAAGAGATCCGCGGCGCTTCGGCACGGCGCAAAGAAAATGAGAGCCGCACGGCCGCGCTGCAGGAAGCATGTGCCGCGGCGGAAAAAGAGTTGTCGGCGCTCCGCGCGGATATGGAACAGGAATCCGCCGGTATGGAGAGCTTCGAGGCACGGCGGCGTGAGCTGGAAGAGAGCTTCAGCGCCATTCGCGCGCAGCAGGCATCGCTCGACGCCGAGAAAACGACTGTGCTTCTTGCCATCGAGCAGCTGGAGCAGCTTCGAGCGGAGCTGGAAAACGATTCCGGCGAGCGGCGCGGCGCTATAAGCGCTGTGACGCAGCAGAAATCGGAGCTGGAAGAGCAGCTCAAAACGCTTGCCGGGCGCACAGAGACGCTCCGCGTGCAGGCACAGCAGGAAAAGGAAGCCCTTTCTCAGCTCACCGCAAACAAAATGGAGCTGGAGGGCCGCCGCAGCGCTGCGGACAAGGCGGCGCAGGAGAAAAACCGCGCTCTGCTCGATCTTGAACGCAGCAGCGCCCAGCTCGAGCAGAAAAAAATGGCGGCCGATATGGAAGAGCACCAGATCGTGGAAAAGCTCTGGGACAGCTATGAGCTCAGCCGCACGGAGGCGGAGAAAGTCCGTCAGCCGGTGGAAAGCCTCGCCAAAACGGGACGGCAGGTCAGCGAGTTGCGCCGCAGCATTTCCGCACTCGGCACGCCAAACCTCGGCGCGATCGAGGAATATAAGCGTGTGAGCGAGCGGTACACCTTCCTTTCCGAACAGCGCGACGATGTGCAGAAATCCAAGGATGAGATCTTGAAAATCATCGCCGATATCACCGCGCAGATGGAAGAGATCTTTGTCCGCGAGATCCAGGAGATCGACGAAGCGTTCCGCCAGATATTTGTTGAACTCTTCGGGGGCGGCAAGGCGTCGCTCTCGCTCGAGGATATGAACGATGTGCTCAACTGCGGCATCGATATCCGTATCCAGCCGCCCGGAAAAGCGGTTTCCAACATCAGCCTGCTCTCCGGCGGTGAAAAGGCGTTCGTTGCCATCGCGCTGTATTTTGCCATCATGCGCGTACGTCCGACGCCGTTCTGCGTTATGGACGAGATCGAATCGGCGCTCGACGAGGAAAACGTCGCCCGGTACGCGGCGTATATGCGCCGTATGTGCGGGAAAACGCAGTTCATTGCGATCACGCACCGGCGCGGCACGATGGAAGAGGCCGACCAGCTTTACGGTGTTACCATGCAGGAAAAAGGTGTCAGCACCGTGCTGGCAATGGATATGGAAGAAGCGCTCCAAACCATTCGCTGAAAGGAGAAAACAGCCATGGGATTCTTTGATAAAATGAAAGCCGCGTTCAACAACGCGATGGCAGACTTCACCGGAGAAAACGAGGAAGCCTACGAAACACTTGAGGAAATGCTCATTCTGTCTGACGCAGGCATGGATACGACGGAGGACATTATGGAAAAGCTGCGCCGCCGTGTCCGGGAAGAGGGCTGCCGCGGCGAAGAACAGCTCCGAAAGATGCTCGCGTCCATTCTGACGGAAACGATGGATGCCGGGGACAATGCCCTGCATCTCGATACAAAGCCGTCTGTGATCCTCGTTGTAGGCGTCAACGGCGTCGGCAAAACGACGACCATCGGCAAGCTTGCCTCGCGACTGACGGCGGAAGGCAAAAACGTTCTTCTCTGCGCGGGCGATACGTTCCGCGCCGCTGCCGCCGAACAGCTCACCGTGTGGGCAAATCGGGCCGGCTGCGATATCGTGCGCCACGAGGAGGGGAGTGACCCCGCTGCTGTTGTGTTTGACGCGATCGCGGCGGCCAAGGCTCGCGGCCGCGATGTGATCATCGTGGATACCGCCGGACGGCTGCACAATAAAGCCAACCTCATGAACGAGCTTTCCAAGATCCGCCGCGTGATCGACCGCGAGCTTCCGGATGCGAGCGTGGAATGTTTGATGGTTCTTGACGCCACGACCGGCCAGAATGGTCTCATCCAGGCGAAGGTCTTCGGCGAGTCGGCGGGGCTCACCGGCATCGTCCTCACGAAGCTCGACGGCACCGCCAAGGGCGGTATCGTGTTCGCCATCAAGCGGGAGCTTGGTCTGCCGGTGAAGTTCATCGGCGTGGGCGAGGGCGTGAACGATCTCAAGCCCTTTGTGCCGGAAGAATTTGCGGAGGCGCTGCTCGAATGAAGCTCGTTTTGGCATCCGATAATAAGAATAAGCTCCGGGAGTTCCGTACGCTTTTTGAAAACTTCGGCGTGGAGCTTTTAAGCAAAGCGGAGTCCGGCTTTACGGACGAGGTCGAGGAGACCGGCGAAACATTTGCGGAAAATGCCCGCATTAAGGCCGAAACCGTTATGCACGCCACGGGGTTTGCCGCCATCGCGGACGACTCCGGACTCTGCGTGGACGCGCTCGGCGGCGCGCCGGGCGTACGTTCCGCGCGCTATACCGGGAATCACGCCGATTCCGACGCCGACCGCTATGAGCTTCTGCTTCGGAATCTCGGTGAAAGGGAAGACCGCAGCGCCCGCTTTGTCTGCTCGCTCTGCTGCGCTTTTCCGAACGGCGATATTCTCACTGCAGAGGGAGCGTGCGAGGGTACGATCCTTTTCGCGCCCCGCGGCGGGAACGGCTTCGGCTACGATCCGGTTTTCCGCCCGGACGGATTTGACCGTTCCATGGCGGAGCTGACGATGGAGGATAAAAATGCGATTTCTCACCGGGGAAAGGCGCTGGCGCAATTCAAACAGGAATGGGAGACATACTATGATCACCAGTAAGCAGAGAGC
>CAVEPP010000109.1:0-6213 GCA_963617605.1 Alloprevotella sp.
GATATAGACTGCATACTGGAGGTCGCCGACGGACATTATTCTGTGCAGACGCGCATGATGCTCGATCTCAAGCTCTTCCGAAAGGGTAAACTGGTCTATGCAGGAAGCGCTCTTAACGAAGCGGTCGTCCGCGCTTCCGTCAGTGTGGTGAAGCTCGAAGCGTTCAGCGACGGGCGGGAGATCACGGCGTTTTCCGGCGACGGAATGATTGCTTCCACACCGACCGGCTCTACCGCCTATTCCATGGCAGCGGGCGGACCGATCGTTGAGCCGTGTGCTGACTGCATTATCCTCACTCCGATTTGCACCTTCCGCCTCGCGGCGCGTTCCTATGTTCTGAAAGCGGACCGGGAAGTTTTCATCCGCACCGTGGAGCAGGGAGACAAGGAAGTCTTTCTCTCCGTTGACGGCGTGGCCGTTCCGTTTCTCGACGGGGATGAGCTCGTTGTAGCGCGGTCCGACAAAACGCTTTTGATGGCGCGCGTCAAGGACCGCAGCTTCTTTGACATTGTTTTTGAAAAATTAGTCGATAAATGAAAGAGGTGATTGCCCCGTGAAATCAAAGCGACAGGAAGAGATCCTTGCGTTGATTCAGGAGCAGAACATTGAAACACAAAACCAGCTCATCGAGGCACTGCGGGAACGCGGCGTGAAAAGCACGCAGGCAACGCTTTCGCGCGATATACGCGAGCTTCGTCTGGTGAAAGAGCTTTGCCCGGACGGCGGCTACCGCTATACCGTTCCCACCAGGGAAGATTCCGGCGACCAGCTCGACCGGCTGCGGAAAATCTTCCGCGAATGTGTTGTGAGCTTCGATACGGCGCAGAACATTGTCGTTATCCACACGCTGCCCGGCCTTGCCAATGCTGCGGCGTCCATGCTCGACAATCTGGACGTTCCCAATCTTGTCGGAACGCTTGCGGGAGATGACACCGCTTTTCTCGCCATGCGCGACGTGCAAACGGCGCTGGATTTCTGCCGGGAAATTGAGGCTATGCTGTAATGCTTAAAACACTCCACATTGAAAATATCGCCGTCATTGAATGTGCGGATGTGGAATTCTCTGCCGGGCTGAGCGTATTGACCGGCGAAACGGGCGCTGGCAAATCGATCATCATCGATTCGCTCAACGCCGTTCTTGGCAGTCGCGTCAGCCGCGAGCTTGTCCGCTCCGGCGCGGAGCGAGCTTCCGTCACGGCTTCTTTTGCATCGTCACAGGCGGAACGCTGGTGTGCCGAGAATGAGATCGACGCGGATGACGACGAGATCATACTGCAGCGGCGCATCACTGCAGACGGAAAAACGTCCGGGCGCGTCAACGGCGTACCGGTCACGGCGTCGCAGCTGCGCGAGCTGGGGGCGCTTCTGCTTGATATCCACGGGCAGAACGACGGCCGTCAGCTTCTCGACGAGCGGCGTCATCTGGACTATCTGGACGTCTTTGGCGAGTGCGGCGATGCGCTCTCGGCGTACCGCGAGGCGTACGATGCCTACCGCGCCCTTGTCCGCGAGAGCGAACGTCTCTCCATGGACGAGGCGGAAAAGCAGCGCTTGGAAGAGAGCCTTCGCTACCGGATCGCCGAGCTTTCCAAGGCGGAGATCCGTCCCGGCGAGGAGGCGGAGCTCACGGAGCGGCGTGACCTTCTTCGCAACAGCGAGAAGCTGACGGAGCATATTTCCGCCGCCCTTGCCGCGCTCTACGATTCTGACAGCAGCGCCGTTGCACAGTGCGGCGATGCGGAGTATAATGTTTCCCGCGCCAGTACGTGGAGCACTGACCTTTCGGAAACGGAGGAGATCATCCGAGGTGCGCGCCTCGCGCTGGAGGATGCTTCCGAGCGTCTGCGCGAAAAGCAGCAGCTTCTGGATTTCTCTCCGGAGGAATATGACCGGCTGGAGGAGCGGCTTTCCCAGCTGCGCCGTCTGGAAAAGAAGTATGCGACGGACGAAGAAGGGCTCGCCGCACTGCTTGCGGAGTCTGAGCGCCGTTTCGATGAGCTTGAATACGCAGGCGACCGACTTGCGCAGCTCGAAAAGGAAACGGCGAAGGCGTACGCCCTTGCTGAAAAGAAAGCGCGGGCGCTCTCGGATGTACGAAAAGCGGCGGCGGTTCGGCTGGAGGAGCGCGTTGTCGGAGAGCTTCGTGACCTCAGCATGCCGTCGGTCCGCTTCAAGGTGCGTATCGAATATCTGACCGGGAAAAATGCGCTCTCCGCCTCCGGCGCGGACGAGGTGAGCTTCGTCATGTCGGCAAACGCCGGTGAGGCGCTTGGGCCGATCAGCCGCATTGCCTCCGGCGGCGAGCTTTCGCGTATCATGCTGGCGCTCAAAAATGTCTTTGCCGAAAAGGATGGCGTAGACGCGCTGATCTTTGATGAGATCGATACTGGCGTGTCGGGCGTCGCGGCGCAGCGGGTGGCGGAAAAGCTCGCTTCCCTCGGCCGGACGAAGCAGGTCCTCTGCGTGACCCATCTTCCGCAGATCGCGGCAATGGCGCAGCAGCAGTATCTTGTGGAGAAGGCCGAGCGCAGCGGGCGCACGTATACAAACATCCGCCTTCTCGACCGCGAAGGACGCCGGTACGAGCTGGCTCGTCTGAGCGGCGGCGATATGATCACCGATACGCAGCTTGCGGGAGCCGAAGAGCTTCTCGCACGGGATGAGCGGTTTCGCGCGTCCCTTTCCTAAGTGATTTACCCGCATTGCGCGGGAAAAGAATAAAAAAGGAGAAAGATTGATGCAAATTTACGAAGAGCTTGTCCGGCGTGGTCTTATCGCGCAGGTCACCGATGAACAGGAGATCCATGACCTGATCAACAACGGAAAGGCTCGCTTCTATATCGGCTTTGACTGCACGGCGGACAGCCTGACGGCCGGCCACTTCATGGCTCTCACGCTTATGAAGCGCTTGCAGATGGCGGGCAACCAGCCGGTCGCGCTCATCGGCGGCGGCACCACGATGATCGGCGATCCCTCGGGACGCACCGATATGCGTAAGATGCTTACCAAGGCCGATATCGATCACAATGCCGAGTGCTTCCGCCGCCAGATGGAGCGCTTCATCGAATTCGGCGAAGACAAGGCCATCATGGTGAACAATGCCGACTGGCTGCTGGATCTGAACTATATCGAGCTTCTGCGTGAAGTCGGCACGTGCTTCAGCGTGAACAACATGCTCCGTGCCGAATGTTATAAGCAGCGCATGGAAAAGGGGTTGAGTTTCTTTGAGTTCAACTACATGATCATGCAGAGCTACGACTTCTACCACCTCTTCAAGGAATATGGCTGCAATATGCAGTTCGGCGGCGACGACCAGTGGAGCAACATGCTCGGCGGCACGGAGCTCATCCGCAAGAAGCTGGGCAAGGACGCCTACGCCATGACCATTACGCTCCTGACCGACTCGCAGGGCAAGAAGATGGGCAAAACGGCGGGCAACGCCGTTTGGCTCGACGCAAACAAGACCTCTCCGTTTGATTTCTATCAGTACTGGCGCAACGTGGACGATGCGGACGTTATGAAGTGCATCCGCATGCTCACCTTCCTCCCGCTCGATCAGATCGACGAAATGGCGACCTGGAAGGACGCGCAGCTCAACACTGCCAAGGAGATCCTGGCCTATGAGCTCACCAAAATGGTTCACGGCGAGAATGAAGCCGGCGCAGCGCAGGAGAAGGCGAGAGCCATCTTCGGCGGCGGCAGCACGGAGCACGTGCCGGAGTCGGTTATTTCCGAAGGAGACCTCGTAGACGGAAAGGCCGATATTATGAGCCTTCTCTTGCTGAGCGGTCTCTGCGCTTCCCGCAGCGACGCGCGGCGCAACATCCAGCAGGGCGGCGTTCTGTGCGGGGAAGAGAAGGTAACCGATATTGGCAAGTCGTTTGACGCCGAGGAGCTGCGCAAGGGTGTTGTCCTGCGCCGCGGAAAAAAGAGCTTCAAGCGCGTTGTTCTGAAATAATGACGGAAAAACGTTTTACCGCGGGCATCGGCGCGGCCAATATGGACTTACACGGACGCAGCCGCGCCGCGCTCATTCTGCGTGATTCCAATCCCGGATTTCTCCACACGTCGCCCGGCGGCGTCACGCGGAACATTCTGGAAAACCTCTCCCGCATGGGCGAGAAGACCGCCCTGTTCTCCGCTGTCGGCAACGATCTTTACGGCCGGGAGATACTCACCTCCGGCGAGGCTGTCGGGATGGATATGTCGCACATGCTGCGCTGCCCGGACTGCGGCAGTTCGAGCTACATGGCGCTCATCGACCCCGAGGGCGATATGTTCATCGGCATGTCGGATATGCGCATTTTGGAGCACATCACCCCTGACTGGCTTGAAGAGAAAAAAGATGTGCTGCGAAAAGCGGACGCCGTTGTCTGCGATCCCTGCCTGACGCCGGAGGCTCTTGAATGGATCACCTCCGACGCACTCGCCGGAGTGCCCGTCTTTTCCGACCCGGTTTCCACGACATATGCGCGGCGGCTTGCCCCGTTTGCCGGAAAGCTCTACTGTCTCAAGCCCAACGTGCTTGAACTTGCGGCTATGACCGGCTGTGAGATCACCGGCGACGCCGATATGGAGCGCGCTGTGGACGTGCTTCTGGAACGCGGGACGCACCGCGTCGTCGTCAGTATGGGGCAGCGCGGCTGCTACTGGGCCGACCGCAGCGGCGCGAGATTCTATGCCGCGCTTCACCCCGTAAGCCAGATGGTGGATGCCACAGGCGCGGGAGACGCTTTTATGGCCGGACTTTTATATGCTTACCTGCACCGCTTCACTCCTGAGCAGGCGGCGCGCTGGGCTCTGGCGGCAGGGATCATCGCCGTTACCAGCGCCGGGACCGTCAGTCCGGGAATGAGCGCGGAGCTCGTCAATAAAATTCTGGAGGAAAATGAACTATGAACAGCTTTGAAAAGTATCTGGACGTTCTGCCCGAGATCCAGCAGGCGCTGGATGAGAATAAGCCCGTTGTCGCGCTCGAGAGCACGATCCTCAGCCACGGTATGCCGTATCCGGAAAATCTGGATTTTGCTCACCGTGTGGAGGAAGTCATCCGCTCGCTCGGCGGCATTCCGGCGACCTGCGCGATCGTCAAAGGCCGTCTCAAGGTCGGTCTCACGGCGGAGGAGCTGGAGATCATGTGCCGCGCCGAGAACATCGGCAAGGTAAGCCGCCGCGATGTGGCGGTGTACGTTGCTCTCGGCCGCACCGGTGCAACGACCGTCGCCTCTACGATGATCATTGCGGCCATGGCCGGCATTCCTGTGTTCGCTACCGGCGGTATCGGCGGCGTGCATCGCGGCGGTCAGGATTCCATGGACATTTCCGCTGACCTGCAGGAGCTTGCCCACACGCCCGTCACGGTCGTCTGCGCCGGTGCCAAGCAGATCCTCGATATCGGCCGTACGCTCGAATATCTCGAGACGATGGGCGTCCCCGTCATCGGCAACCAGACCGCCGATTTCCCGGCGTTCTTCTGCCGCAAGAGCGGCTTCGGCGTGGACTACGCGGCGCAGAGTGAGGCGGAGATCGCTTCGATCATCCATGCGCAGCGCGGCATCGGGTTCAGCGGCGGCCTTCTCGTCGGCAATCCGGTCCCGGAGGAATACGCGCTCGACCATGAGTATATGGAACGCATCATCACCGTGGCGCTGCAGGCCGCGGATGAGGCGGATGTCCACGGCAAGAACATCACGCCGTTCCTGCTTGCGAAGGTCAAGGAGCTGACCGGCGGCGAGAGCTTTGAAACGAACGTGCAGCTTGCGCTGAATAACGCGCGCTGCGCTACGCGCATTGCCGCGGCGCTCTGCGAGCTGAAGAAAGCGGAATAAAAATCAGCCAAAGAACTGCCTTTCGGCGGTTCTTTGGCCATATCTGGGCATACTACGAAACGAACAATACGCTTTGCAAAGGAGCCGAAAAAATGTCTGAACAAAACAAATATTCCGGAACGAAAACCGAGCAGAATCTACGCGCCGCCTTTTCCGGCGAATCGGAAGCACGCAACAAGTATACATTCTTTGCGAGCAAAGCGAAGAAAGAAGGCTATGAGCAGATCGCCGCACTCTTCCTGAAAACCGCGGACAACGAAAAAGAGCATGCAAAGCTCTGGTTCAAGGAACTCAACGGCATCGGCGATACGGCGGAGAATCTGCTGAACGCCGCCGAGGGCGAAAACTACGAGTGGACGGATATGTACGACGGCTTCGCCAAGAC
>CAVEPP010000110.1:0-1646 GCA_963617605.1 Alloprevotella sp.
GGAGACGCCCATGCCGGGAATTGGCACCGGCAGGTAAGCCTGCTGGATCTTGACAAGATCGAGGCATTCCGGGCGAGGGGAGCCAATGTGAAATTCGGCGCTTTCGGAGAAAACATCGTTGCAGAAGGCTTTGATTTCCGAACTCTTCCGGTAGGAACGAGATTCCGGATCAACGGCCGCGTGCTGCTCGAAATGACGCAGATCGGCAAGGAATGTCATGCGCACTGCGCCATATACCATCAGGTGGGGGACTGCATCATGCCGAGAGAAGGCGTGTTTGCAATTGTGCTGGAAGGCGGCGAAGTAAAACCCGGAGACGAGATCGAGATGCTCGAAGCGGATCCGGAAAAAGCGAGTGACGCTGCAAAAAATAATTCGACAAAATAAAAAAATCGTCTCCGAGTTTTTCGGAGACGATTTTTTATCCGTTATAGCGGTTCATGGCGCGGTCGATGCCGTCTTTCACGCAGCATTCGATGGCATCGGCGGCGCGCTCCTCGGCCTTTTCGAGCGCCGCGGCATCTTCGCCGCGGGGAACGCCCATCACCCAGTCGGCCATGTCGTAATCGGGGTGCGGCGGAGAGCCGACACCGACGCGCAGCCGGGGAAAATTCTCCGTGCCGAGATGGAGAATGATGTTCTTGAGCCCGTTGTGCCCTCCGGCGCTGCCGGAGGCGCGCAGCCGCAGCCGCCCCGGTACGAGCGCGACTTCGTCGGACACGACGAGAACACGCTCCGGGGGGATCTTGAAATAATCCGCGAGCGGGCGCACCGCCTCGCCGGAGAGATTCATGAACGTCTGCGGCTTTACGAGCAGCACATCGTGTCCGCCGATGTTCGCGCGGGCCGTGAGCGCGCGCGAACGGAGCCGGTTGACCGAAACGCCGCAGCGCCTGGCGAGAATGTCGCCGACAGCAAAGCCAACGTTGTGGCGCGTGCCGTTATACCGCGGCCCGGCGTTGCCGAGAAAGACGATCATCCATTCGGCGCCGCCGGAGGAAGAACGAAACAGCATAGGGATATCTTACTCGAACAGCGGGGAAATGGAAACTTCCTCGTAGATACGGCGGATGGCTTCGGCAAACAGGCGGTCAACAGAGACATAGTTGATCTTCTCAAGACGCGGCTCGCCGGCGGGGTAGGGAATCGTGTCGCAGAGCTTCAGCTCCTTGATGGGGCTTTCCTCAATGCGCTCGAGCGCCGGGCGGGAGAGAACGCCGTGCGTAGCGCAGGCATAGATCTCCTTTGCACCGCCGACCTCGATGAGCGCCTTGGCCGCGCCGCAGAGGGAGCCGGCGGTATCGACCATGTCGTCGAGCAGGATGACGGTCTTGCCCTCGACGTTGCCGATGATGTTCATGACTTCGGACTTATTGGCGACCTCGCGGCGCTTATCGACGATGGCGAGGTTCATGTCGAGCTTCATGGCAAACTGGCGGGCGCGGGCCACGCTGCCCACGTCGGGGGAGACGACCATCACGTCGGGATTGCTCCGGCCGAACTTCTGCAGATAGTAATCGGCGAAGAGGGGAGCACCGCGCATGTTGTCCACGGGGATATCAAAGAAGCCCTGGATCTGGTTGGCGTGGAGATCCATCGTAAGTACGCGGTCAGCGCCGGCGGCCTCGATAAGGTTGGCAACGAGC
>CAVEPP010000110.1:1656-6147 GCA_963617605.1 Alloprevotella sp.
CTTGGCGGAGATGGGGTCGCGGCTCTTGGCTTTGCGGTCCTGACGGGCGTAGCCAAAGTACGGGATGACAGCGGTGATACGACCGGCGCTCGCACGGTGCATCGCGTCGATCATGACGAGCAGCTCCATCAGGTTGTCGTTCACGGGCTTGCAGGTAGACTGCACAATGAACACATCCGCGCCGCGGACGGGCTCAAGGATGGAAACGGAGCATTCGCCGTCGGCGAAGCGCTTAATGTCGGCCTTGCCGAGGGGCTTGTAGAGATGGTTGCAGATGCTTTCCGCCAGAGCGGGATTGGCGTTTCCGGAGAACACCTTGACCTCTTTGCCGTGTGAAATCAAAACAAATCACCTTTCTGTCTTTAAATTTCGGGGCGTACCCGGTGCGGGTACATAATTTCGTAACAAGTATACCACATTCTCCGCGGAAAGGAAGCAGAAAGTTCAACTTTTCGAGCCTTTACATTTGTGTTTTTTTTGTATATAATATCTTAGCTAATTTGATTCATGAATTATAGAGGGAATTACTGTCATGTCAATGCTGGAATTTGAAGAGTATAAAGGCAAGCTCAACGCGCTCAAGTCCACGCTGGACGATCTGCAGGATGCGCTCCATCTGGAGGAGGCAAAGCGCGAGATCGCCGAGCTGCAGGAGGAGAGCGCGCAGGACGGCTTCTGGAACAACGTCTCCCACTCGCAGCAGGTGCAGCAGCGCATCAAGCAGCTGCAGACCAAGTGCGAAAAGTACGATAAGCTCCGCTCGTCCTGGGACGATCTTTTCACTATGTGCGAAATGGCGCTCGAAGAGGACGACGTCTCCATGCTTGACGAGCTGAAAACGGAATACGAGACCCTTTCCGAAAAGCTGGAGGAGATGCGTCTTTCGACGCTGCTCACCGGCGAGTACGACGCGAACAACGCCATTTTGACGTTCCACGCCGGCGCGGGCGGCACCGAGGCGCAGGACTGGACGCAGATGCTCTACCGCATGTACACCATGTGGACCGACCGCCACGGCTATAAGTATACGCTGCTCGACTATCAGGACGGCGAAGAGGCCGGCATCAAGTCCGCTACCATCAAGATCGAGGGCGACAACGCTTACGGTTATCTCAAGAGTGAAAACGGCGTCCACCGTCTGGTGCGTATCTCGCCCTACGACGCTTCCGGCCGCCGCCACACGAGCTTTGCCGCCGTGGAGGTCATGCCCGAGATCGCCGAGGACAACAGCGAGATCGAGCTGCGCGACGACGAGATCAAAATGGACGTGTACCGCTCCTCCGGCGCCGGCGGCCAGAAAGTCAACAAGACGTCCTCCGCCGTCCGACTGACCCACCTGCCGACGGGCATCGTCGTCTCCTCGCAGGTCGAGCGCAGCCACTTCCAGAATCTCGAAAACTGCAAATCCATGCTCCGCGCCAAGCTCGCTGAGATCAAGGAGCGCGAGCATCTCGAAAAGATTTCGGACATCAAGGGCGTGCAGCAGAAGATCGAATGGGGCAGCCAGATCCGCTCCTACGTGTTCATGCCGTACACGCTCGCCAAGGACACGCGTACCGGCTACGAAAACAGCAACATCCAGGCCGTCATGGACGGCGATATCGATGGCTTCATCAACGCCTATCTTGCGATGAAGGCCGAGAAGTAAGAGCATACCGAGAAACGACCCGGCGGCAGAGTGATCTGCCGCCGGATTTCTATTGACAAAACGGCATGTCCATAGTATAACATATGTTACATAACATGTGTTACGAGGAGGGCGTACCATGCCGCCGAGCAGCAAAATCACAAAGAAAGAGATCGTCCGTGCAGCGTTTGAGCTTGTCCGCACAGAGGGGGCGGATGCGCTCAGCGTCCGCGCCGTCGCCAAGGCGCTCGGCTGCTCCACGCAGCCGGTGATGTACCACTTCGGTTCGGTTGCGGAACTGAAAAAAGAGGTTTACATAATGGCAGATGACTATCATACGCGCTATATCACGACGCCCGATCCGGCCTCGCCGATGCAGGGGGTGGGGCTTGCGTACATCCGATTCGCACGGGAAGAAAAGCATTTGTTCCGTTTCCTCTTCCAGTCGGACGCCTTTGCGCAGCGTTCGCTCGACGAGTTGATCGCGGCGGACGAGCTCACGCCGGTGCTCGAAGCGATTTCGGCTTCGGCGCAGATTTCTGTGGAGCGGGCGCGCTCGGTATTCCGCGTTCTGTTCCTGCTCGTTCACGGCTACGCAAGCATGTTTGCCAATAACGCCATGATCGGCGATGAAACGACCGTAGCAAATGACTTGAAACTTGTTTTTGACCGCCTGCTGGCGGAGAATGGGGAGGAATGAACATGCGGAAGCTCTATGAAAAAAACGAACTCACTTTTTCGCTCGTCTGGATCGGCGTTTATGTTGTCCTGCTGAGTACGGCGGAAAATCTTTCCGATATACTTGCCAAAAACGCGGCGGCTGCGGCGCTCTGCGCGGCGATGACTGTGTTCCTTTTTCTCTGGCTCGGGAAAAACGGTCTGCGGAAACACTTCGGGCTCTGCCGTCCCGTTGGCGGTGCGGGCCGGTATCTTTGTTACCTTCCGCTTGCGGTCATCGCGTCGGTGAATCTCTGGTGCGGTGTCACGCAGAAGTTTCCCATCGGGATCACGGCGCTGTATGTTTTCCGTATGCTGTGTGTCGGCTTTCTGGAAGAGCTCATTTTCCGCGGCTTCCTTTATAAAGCGCTCTGCCGCGACGGAGAGAGGAAAGCAGCTGTCATCTCCGCGCTCACGTTCGGTATTGGGCACATCGTGAACCTGTTCAACGGTGCGGAGCTCGTGCCGACGCTTCTGCAGATCGTGTATGCCGTGGCGGTTGGCTTCGTGTTTGTCGCGCTGTTCATCCGCTCCGGAAGCATCGTGCCGTGCATCCTCACGCACGGTGTGCTGAACGCGCTGGGCGCTTTCGCTTTGGAGCCGGATTACCGGATGCAGTGCATCATCTCTCTTGTCCTCATCGTTCTTTCGGTATCCTATGCAGCGTATCTCCTGCGGCGTCTGCCGCCGTTGACAAGCGGGGAAAGCTGTGTCAGAATGGAGAAAAACACCGAGGGGGATTAAGCCTTGAACGCTCTCGAGCTCGATACCGTATTGCTTTCGTCCGACCGGACGTGTCTGGAAATTCTGGATCAGACGCTGCTGCCCGGCGAGGTGAAAACGCTGTATCTTTCGGATATGCGCGATATCTGGGAGGCGATCTATTCGCTGCGCGTGCGCGGCGCACCGGCCATCGGCGTTTGCGCGGGCTATGCGTTTGCGCTGGCCGCTTCGCAGATCGAAACGGAGGATAAGGACGTCTTTTTTGCGCGGCTGCATGAAACGAAGGAATATCTTGCCTCCGCGCGCCCAACGGCGGTGAACCTCTTCTGGGCGCTCGACCGGATGCAGCAGACAGCGGAGACGCACGCCGGTGAGAGCATCCCGGCCATCCGTGAGGCTCTTTTTGCCGAAGCGCAGCGCATCCGCGACGAGGACGTCGCCATCAGCCGTTCCATCGGCGAGCTGGGCTTCTCTTTGCTGCACCGTGGGGACGGCATTCTCACGCACTGCAACGCCGGAACGCTTGCCACCGCGAAATACGGCACGGCGACCGCGCCGATGTACATTGCTCTCGAACACGGCTGGAACGATCTTCGCGTTTACTGCGACGAAACGCGCCCGCTTTTGCAGGGCGCGCGGCTCACGGCGCTCGAGATGCACGCCGCGGGACTGGATACGACGCTTCTCTGCGATAACGCCGCGTCGAGCCTGATGCAGACGGGGAAGGTTAACATAATATTTGTCGGCTGTGACCGCGTGGCGCGGAACGGCGACGCTGCGAACAAGATCGGCACCTCCGCCGTGGCGATCCTGGCGAAGCACTACGGCATCCCGTTTTATGTCTGCGCGCCGAGCTCCACGATCGATATGTCGCTCGCGTCCGGCGCGGAGATCCCTATTGAGCAGCGCGCCGCGGAGGAGGTCACGGAGATGTGGTATAAAAAGCGCATGGCGCCGGAGGGCGTCGGCGTGTATAACCCCGCGTTCGACGTGACCGACCATTCGCTCATCACCGGCATCATCACCGAGCGCGGCATCTGCACCGCGCCCTTCGAGGACGCCTTCCGCGCTCTCGGGTTTTGAGCGGAGGATGCTTTGATGATAGGGCCCGATCCGAACAGCATCTATCCCAATGGGAATATCCGGCAGGTCGTGTATATCAAAAACGTCATTACCCGGCCGAATATCCTTGTCGGGGACTATACGTATTATGATGATATAGACGGCGCGGAAAAGTTCGAGGAACACGTCACGCACCACTATGATTTTCTCGGCGACAGGCTGATTATCGGAAAATTCTGCGCCATCGCCCGCGGCATTGAGTTTATTATGAACGGCGCGAACCACCGCATGAACAGCGTAACGACTTACCCCTTCAACATCATGGGCGGCGGCTGGGAAAAGTTTGCGCCCACCCTTGACGA
>CAVEPP010000111.1:0-6117 GCA_963617605.1 Alloprevotella sp.
AGGTAACGCCATGAGCAAGGAACGCGATATGCGCCGAACTGACTGGAAACGCATCACGAAGCGCCGGTATATTTCCCGCGAGGACACCGGTATCTTCGGCCGTGCCGGGCGAATTTCCCTTACTTTGATCGACGAAGTGACCGGGCCGCTCACGGTGCACTATCAAAGCCGGGCCGTTCTCATCGCCGATGCCGGGTATTCGTGGCTTCAGGCCGCCGTTCCCGGTGCGCGCTGGTGGCTGACGGCGATGTTCGACGAGTGCGATCAGATCATACAGATCTATTTTGACATCACCGGCGGCAGCCAGTTTGACGATCCGGAAAACCCGACGTTTGAGGACATGTATCTCGATATCGTCGTATCCGCCGACGGCTCGATTGAGGTCGTTGACCGGGACGAGCTGGACGAGGCGCTGCAAAACGGCGCGATCACCATCTCGCAGCACCGGGAGGCTATCGAGGACTGTGAAAACCTGGAGAAGTTTCTCCGCGAAAGCACCGCCGCCGTCCTGGACTGGTGTACCGCCCGGCAGCGGGAATTAAAAAAGGAAATGATATAAAATAGGGAGAAGCTCACGCTGCTTCTCCCTATTTTTCGTCCCGAAAATCCTTTCGCCATATAAATGCCGTGGCGAGTATGAATACACAGCAGATCACCCACAGGATCGGCTCGCAGACGCACACCGCCATATATCCCCGCACGGGAACGATCCACAGCGCGAAGATCACCTTTCCGATCAGTTCCAAGGAGCTGCACAGCAGCGGCGCGACCGTGTGGCGCATGCCCTGCAGCGTGCTGCGCAATATTACGAGCACCGCCATCGGCGGGATCATGGGAACGTTGATCTTCAGATACTGCACCGCACTTTGTATCACTTCTTCGCTCTCGCTCCCGGTGATCACGCGGACGGCAGCAGGAGCCGCCAGAAGCGTGACAGCGAGCGAAACGAGCCACCACACGCCGTACAGAAGGATCGCGGTGCGGGCCCCTTCCGCGATCCTCGACCGCTTTCCTGCCCCGTAGTTTTGTCCGGCAAACGTCGCCATTGCCGTGGCGACGGAGCCGCCGGGCATGTAGAAAAACTCCGCCAGACGGCGCGCGCCGACCTGCGCGGCGATATAGGCGTTCCCGAGCGCGTTGATGCTCCCCTGAAGTATGACGCCTCCGATGTTGT
Organism: Alloprevotella sp.; assembly: GCA_963617605.1. Lineage (GTDB taxonomy): Bacteria > Bacillota > Clostridia > Oscillospirales > Oscillospiraceae > Apopatocola. The sequence goes on from CAVEPP010000111.1 coordinate 1,175, forward strand.
AAATGGCGCTCATCAGCGCCATGCTGATCCCCGCCCAGAGCATACCGGGGGCATGCTTTCGCCCGGAGGAATGATCCTCTCTGGAAAATCGCAGCTCAGGGTAGTTTTTCAATATGTACGCGCCGCTCAGCGCCGCGCTGACCGCCTGCGAGACGATCGTGGCAATGGCCGCGCCGCGCACGCCCATAGCAAACGGCCCCATAAACAGAAGGTCGAGCCCGACATTGAGAAGGCTGCTGAAAAGGAGAAACAGCAGCGGCATGACGCTGTTCCCTACCGCCTGCAAAAGCGCGGAGCCGAGATTATAGAGCATCGTAAACGGTATTCCCGCGAGAATGACCGTCAGATACTCCAAAGCACCGTCTACCGTATCCGCCGGGATCTTCATTGCAGACACGATGCCCTTTCGGAAAAGGAGAAACGCCGCCGTCAGAATAAGCGCGCTCAAAACGGACAGCTCAACCATCCAGCAGACACTCTGCCGCATCCGCTGATCGTCCCCCGCGCCGAAGCTGCGGCTGACCGTGAGGCCCAGACCGTTATTCAGACCGAAAGCGGCGTTCGTGATAAGGGTGTACAACGCAGCCGTCGCTCCGATCTGCGCGAGCGCGGCATCCCCCAGAAGGTTGCCCGCGATCGAAGTGTCCGCGAGATTATAGAGCTGCTGCAGGAGGTTTCCCAAAAACAGCGGCAGCGAAAAGCGCAGCAGAAGCGATATCGTTTTTCCGTGCGTCATATCCAGAACGCGCATGGGGGCTCTACGGTGCATCATATTTTACCTTCTTAAGTTTCATATATGACGACGTATTATAGCGCCGCTCTGCCGGCGATTCATTCAAATTCGGTTACAATTTCTGCGCCTCGGACAGGAAAAGAGAACCCTCCGGGGATTTCCCGGAGGGTCCGTTTGCTCAGTCGATCTTATAGGCCCGCTTGGTGACGTCCTCGCGTTCCATTTTGTCGTAGTGCTTGCAGAGGAACGGCTCGACCACATAGTACAGCAGCTTGCCGTCGAGGTCGAAATAGAACACCGCAAACAGCAGCGCATAAAGCCCCGCCAGAATGCCGGCGATCTTGCCGAGGATCTTAAACAGTTTACGCATTCTTTCTTCCTCCCTGTTACCAGCTCATGGAATCGTCGAACTCAAGCAGCGACGGATCGAGCGGCTCTTCGTGCATGACGGTGGTCATGTAGTCGTTGATGATGCGGCGGATCTCCGCACGGGAAACGGTGCGGCTGTCCGGCAGAGCGTGAGGAATCCAGATGGCGTGGATGTTGCGCTTGCGGAACTCATCCTCGAACACGCCGTGCATGCCCTGCGCGCCCTTGCACTGGAGCTGGTCGTACATGGCAACCATGTCGCAGTTGAACTGCTCCATATACTTCCACAGCTCAAAGAAGTGGTGCATGCCGCCGACGGCCATACGGCGCATGGGGGCCCACATATGGTACTGCGCCATATCCTCGAGCGTGTTCTCGTAGCTGTCGGTGCGGATGGTCATATCAAACATGAGAGAGTCCATGTTGATGATGACATTGAGGCCCCAGCAGTTGTACGCCCAGGTGCACCAGTTGGAGTAGTAAAGCGGCGCGCACGACCACGCGATCACGCGATGACGCGTTTCGGGGAAGGACACGGTCTTGTTCTTCACACAGCGCTCCATGATCTTGCGGACACGAGCATCAACTTCATGCCAGATGAAGTTTTCGCCATACTGCGACTGATAGATGCGGTAGAGCGCCTGCGCGACGCCGTTGATAGGATAGTAGTCCGTGTTCGCGGCAACGTCCCACTTCTCCCACTCGAACCGCTGCAGTTCGTTCTGGGCTTCCAGATTCTTGACGAGCTGATCCCAGTTGAACGGCACGCCGGTCATTTCCTCAACGAATTTCCACGCGCCCTCGATCTCCTTGGCGCAGTGCTTCTTGACGAGCGGGTCGTCAAACTGCATCGGCTGCGGCATGGCGTAGAGCGGCTTATTGAAGAACCAGTCCTGCAGAGCGGTGCTCGCAACGGAAGCGTCGCACGCCTCGTTGGAGGTGATGAACATCGGGGAGTAATCGGGCACGTCGTCCTGCACAAAGATACCGGCTTCCGCCTGGCACATCGGGCACGGGTCACCCGGCAGACCGATGGACTGCACAGCGTCGATGTAGTGGAGAACGGTGTGGCTGTTGACGTGGCAGGTGACGAAATACGGGATCATCTCGAGCGGGACGTGCTTGAATTTGTCCGCCCACGGATAGAACACGCCGCCCCATACCGTTTCCTTGTGGGCGATGGTATGGTCGTAATAATCGTTCTTCTTGCCGTTGTGCAGCTTCGTGTCGGCGGCAAACATGCGCTGGAACTGCTGGATGGTCACGCTGACCATGGCGCGATAGTGCCACGCGGAGGCGCGCAGCGCCTCGCCGCGAAGACCCTGCAGACCACGGTCAAACCAGTGCAGGACCGGAAGATAGGTCTGGCCGACCCAGCGGTAGCGCCACACACCCTTGAAGAAGGCCAGCGGCTCTTCGCTCTTGAGAATGTCCGCCACCATCTGACCGTAGTTGTACAGCCAGATGTTGTTGAAGTAATACATCGTGTCCTTTACGCCGCGCCACTCACGGTGCTTGTAAAGGCCGGTCTTATCCTCCAGGATATCGCCGAGACGGCGCTCGCCGTGGGGCTTGCCGTACCAGAAATCCTTCAGGGCTTTCTTCATTTTCGCCTTATCCATTCTTCGCGGCCTCCTTCTCCTGGATCTTCTTGATCTCCAGACTTTCCACAAACGCCTGGAAGCGCGTGCGGAGCTGACCGGAGGCGGAGTTGATGTACTCTTTCTCGATCGAGCACACGGGCAGACCGAAGTCGCGCGGCAGGATGATCGTATCCGCCACACGCTCGTAGCTCCAGTACTCGCAGAACTTGTTGGATTCTACGATCACGCCGTCTGCCTTGTATTCTTTGGCAACATCGGCGATGTACTTTTTGCGCTGGCGCATGGCGTTCTGCTCCATGGAACGCGGGCAGACGCTCATTTCGAGATAATGGCGGGCGACCGCACGAAGCGCCGTCTCCCCTTCCCGGATCTCGATCTTCTCGCGTCCGGGCAGAGAGCCGTAGCAGTAGCGGTCGGCAACGACGAGCGCACCGCAGCTCTCGATGAGCTTGGTGAAATTGGGATCGTCGTTTTCCGAACCGGCGAGAACGACCTTCACACGGTAGCTGGGCTTCGCATCGGGTTCGCGGGTCTTGAGATCCTCGAGCGTTTCACGCAGATACGGGAGGATCAGATACTTCGGGCAGACCATCGAGACGAGATTGATGATGTGGAACTCCGTGCCGGTGATCGTGGGGTTATCGAGCTTGCGGAATTCGCCGATCTGCGTGATGATGTCGCAGACTTCGTTGTGCGCCTCGATCGTGGCGCGCAGAGCTTCGTCGGACGTGTCGATGCCGAAATGCTCGTGCAGCTCGTCGAGAACGTGCTTCTGCAGCGTGGCGGTGAAATGCTCGATGCTGTTCTCGTTCTTCTTGAACGGGACGTCCGTGAAGGAGACGAAGAACCTCTCATTCTGAATGAGATCTGGCAGCTCCGCGAGATGCTCCTGGAAGCGGCAGGTGCCGGTGCAGGTCTCGGTGCCGAGCTGCGCGTCGAGGAAGTTGAAGCCGCCCTCGAGCGCGCGCTCGAGAAGACTGCGGGCGTAGTGGCAGACGCGGCTGGACATATAATAGGTCGCCAGATCGGGGGAGGTGCAGCGCGGGGCGCGGAGACGAACGCTGAAGCAGCCGGGCAGGTCCAGAAGGACCTCCGGCATGAAATAACAGGTGTAGCCGAGAGCATACTTTCCCTCTTCCTTCGCCTGCCGGACAAGAGCGTTATAGGACTCCTGCAGCAGATCGTCGAAGAAGATCAGGTTTTTCAAATCACGCATGGGGCTTCCTCCGTTGATGCTTTCTTATTTTTCCGACGGGGTCTTCTTCCCCGCCTGCTGGAAGTGAAGCTCTCGCATACCCTCGACTTCGTCACAGATCTCGCGCAGTCCGCACGAGTCGCAGTCGGTGGGTATGCCGTCCAGAATGGTGCTGAGAGAACGGGTAATGTCGGTGACCTTGCGCGCCTGTGCGCGGAGCGCGGCATAATCCGCCTCCGGTGCCGTGACGAAGATCACGCGCACACCGCGAACATTTTCCTTCTCGCGGAATTTGCGGATATAGTCAAAACCGACGTTCCGGAAGGAGATGCCGCGGCGGATGGCGTCGCGGCTGACGCGCACCTGCTCGCGGTTATCCTCCGAGAGCGCGCGGATCATGTATCCCTTCGGGAAAACATGGTATTTGACGAATTCAATGTCCTGCAGTGCGCGGTACGCTTCGTCTTCTTCTCCCACGTCCTGAATGGAGAACAGAACGATGCGGGCAAACGCGCAGTCGCCGCGGATTTCCGAGAGATCCGGTCCGTACAGCCAGACTTCGTCCGGCCCAACCAAGTGCTCATTGGTCGTAAAGCAGCTGAAGGACACGGCGCTTTTCGCGCTGCCGCCGAGCTCATAGGCTGCCTCGCGGAGCATGACGAGCTCGCTTCGGGACGTTTCTGCCCAGCATGCCGCCGGGTCATACGCCCATTTTTTCGCGGAGGAGCTGCCAAGCAGTTCCTCCGTTTCATGGATACATCCGTTAAAAAGCTCCATCAGAACTTGATGTCCGCTTTCTTGCGGTCAAAGATCCGGTTGACCTGCGTATAAGCCCAGGAGAGGAGCTTCTGATCGAGGTTCCAGAAATAGACCACAAACAGGACGCCGATGACCGCCGTCAGAATACCGGCGATTTTACCGAACACTTTCCAGAATTTTTTCATAGGGAATTATACTCCTTTCGAAAGTCCCTTCTGACGGGCGTATTCCGCCGCGCCGAGAGCGCCCATGAGCTGCGGGTCGGTCTTGAGGTTGATGACCT
>CAVEPP010000112.1:0-6109 GCA_963617605.1 Alloprevotella sp.
GCGCTGGAGGCGGACAACGGTGAAATTTACACGGGGTTTTGCATAGAATCATGCAGCGGTGTGATGAATCTCTGCGCCGAGCGCGTTGCGCTGCTCAACATGTATGTGCAGAGCGGGCAGACGAAGGTGCGGCGGATGATCGCCTTTCGGGATAAGCCGCCCTATGGCGAGGGCAGCGGGATGCCGTGCGGCGCGTGCCGGGAGTTCTTCTATCAGCTCAACGAGGAAAATGGGGATATGGAGATTCTGGTGGATTAAGCGACGCGCGAGACCGTGACGCTCCGCGAGCTCATGCCCAAGTGGTGGGGCAAGGAGCGTTACGAACAGGCCAGATAACGTCCCGGCGAAACCCCTCAGTCGGCTACGCCGACAGCTCCCCTGTTAGGGGAGCCAAGATAGTTTTCCGCAAACCCGCTTGCCTCCCTCTGACGAGGGAGGTGGATTTTGCCGAAGGCAAAAGACGGAGGGAGAGACGTTCCCCCGCCCGGAAAAGCAGCGGGCATTACCCCCGATGGGCGTCGAACCAGCCGGTGATCTCGTTCAGGCGGCGGAGACGGTGCTTCGGCTTGCCGCTGCGGGAGAGCTCGTGGTTCTCGCCGCGGAAGAGGACAAGGCGGCTCTCCACGCCGTGCGCGACGAGCGCGGAGTACATCTGATACCCCTGATCGACAGGGCAGCGGTAATCCTCCAGCGAGTGCAGGAAGAGCGTGGGCGTTTTGACCTTGTCGGCGTATTTCATCGGGCTGTGCTGCCAGAATTTCTTCGCGTCCGGCCAGAGGGACGCGCCGCACTGATCCTCGGAGAAATCGGGGCCGATATCGGACACGCCATAAAAGCTCGTCCAGTTTGCAATGGAGCGCTGGCTGGCGCAGGCGCGGAAACGGTCGGTGTGGCCGATGATCCAGTTGGTCATAAACCCGCCGTAGGAGCCGCCGGTCTCGAAGAGATTATCGCGGTCCATCTCCGGCCAGGCGGCGAGCGCCGCGTCGCAGAAGGCCATGAGATCGTCAAAGTCCACCGTGCCGTATTTGCCGCGGATGTCCATGAACGCGCCGCGCCCGTCGCTGCCCGTGGGGTTGCAGAAAATGACGAAGTATCCCTTGCCCGCCCAGTACTGCATTTCGTGGTAGAACACCGGGCCGTACACGGTTTTCGGGCCGCCGTGAACATCGAGAATGACGGGATATTTTTTCCCCGGCTCAAAGTTCATGGGTTTCAACACAAAGCCGTGCACCTCGTGATCGGCCGCCGTGAAGGTGAGCGTTTCCGGCCGGGCGACGTATTTTCCGCGCAGCGCGGCGTCGTTGAAGTGCGTGACGCGCGCTCCGGTCTCGTCGTAAAGCTCCTGCGCGCGCATATCCCAGAGCGCGCAGAGAAGCATTTTCCCGCCGCAGCGGTCAAAGCCGTCAATGGAGCCGGCACGCTCCACGACCGGGGAGACGACGCCGTTTTCGAGCTTATAAAGCGATGCGCTGTCAAAACGCGTCGAGATGAAGTACAGCACGTCGCCGTCCATTTTCATCGCGCGGCCGCCGCCGTGACGGATATCGCTGCCGACGGACGAGCCGATGGACTCGCCGTAAACGGCGTAGGGCGAAACGGCGAGCGTTTCGTAGTCGAGTGTATAGAAGTCAACGTCGGTGTTCATGCCGTACTTGCCGTCCGCGGCGAGCAGGAGCAGGAAGGATTTTCCGAGCGCGTATGCCGCGATATTGAAGTCGGGACGGCTCTTGGCAACGGCTTCCTCGCGGCGGGAGGCGAGATCCATGCGGTACAGATCCGCGCCGCCGAAGTACGCGGGGCGGGGGACGGAGACATCGAGCAGGCTGTAGTAAACGGTTTTCCTGTCTTCCGTGAGCTGCACGTCGGATACGAAAAGACCGGCTGCCGTCAGGCGGGCGAGGGACTTTTTCTTCGCATCATAATAGAACAGGCTCTCATACTCGCCGCGCGTGTATGTGCCGCCATTCCACCACCACGGGAGCTGCGTGACGACCTCGTAATCCTCGTTTTCCTTCCGCTCGGCCAGGTATGCTTTGGCGAGCTTTTTATCGCCCGTATAGAGGTTTTCAAAGCCGGGGAATGTCGAGCCGGTGACGAGAAGATCGCCGCCCGGCAGCGGGAACACCTGCGAAACGGGGATGGGGAAGGTGTAGGCAAGCTCGGCCTCGCCGCCGTCGAGCGCGATCTTGTAATAGCGGCTCGAAAGGGACGGCTCCTTTTCGCCCTCGCGGTCGGCGGCGAAGAGGACGGTGTTTTCGTCCAGATAGCGGAAGGAGGATTCCTTGCCGCCGCCGGTCAGCGCTCGGACGGCGCCGTCCTTTAAGAGATAGAGACGGGATTCGTAGCAGTTCTTTTCCTTTTTCGCCTGGCTCACGGTGAAGCAGGCGCTCGTCCCCGCGGGGGAGAACGTGACGTTTGCGAGTGAGCGGACGGCGCAGAAATCGTCAGCAGCAATGGGTTCGAGACGCATATAAACTCCTTTCGCGCGCGCCGGAAAACCCCGCGCGCAGTTAACGGTTAGCTACAGCATACCATGTTCCCGCCGCTCCTGCAACAAGACCGTGGTTTACGGAAACGGGATCGGCAGTTGGGCGGGGAGAAGCGTGGGAAAGCGGTGCTCGGCTATTGCAGCTTCCCGGATGAATAAAAAAACTCCCCGCTCCGCCTGCGCCGGAGCGGGGATGTTCGTTACTCGTCATTCGGTTTCTTTTTCCGCTTCCAGAAGCCCTCCGGCAGCTGTACGAGGATGACGGCGCAGAGCATGATGCCGCAGCCAAAAAGCTCACGTCCGGACAGAAATTCATGCAGCAGCACCGCCGCGCCCAGCACGCTGAATACCGACTCCATGCTCAAAAGGAGCGTCACGGCGACGGGGTTGCCGTTGCGCTGCGCGGCGAACTGGAGCGTATAGGCGAGCGCGCTTGAGAAGATGCCGAGATACAAAATCGGGATGATGTTATCGCGGAGCTCGGCAAGCGTCGGCTCCTCCACGGCGAACATGCCGATGAGACAGACGACAGACGCCACGATGAACTGCGCGCAGTTGAGCTCCGTCGGCGAGCAGAAGCGGACATAGTAATCCGCCGCGAGAATGTACACCGCGTAGATCACCGCACTCAAAAGAACCAGTGCATCGCTCGGCGAGATCGTGAAGCCCTCCTTCACGCTGATGAAATAGAGACCCGTAAGTCCGAGTACCACGCTGACCCAGAGACTCGGTGCGACTTTCTTATGCAGGAATACGACGCTGAAAAGCGGCACGAGCAGGATATACAGCGTCGTCAGAAAGCCCGCCTTGCCCGCTTCAATGTCCACAATCGCATACTGCTGCACGATGGACGCGGCGATCACGAGCACGCCGCACACGATGCCGCCGACGGCGATCTTTTTCGGATCGCTCATCTTCCGCTCCTCCGGCTTCTTTCGCCGGTTGGACACAAAAAGAAGAACTCCCAGCGAAAGAGCTGCGAGCACACTGCGATAGAAGTTGAAGGTAATGGCTCCGATGTGTCCCGCGGCCATGCGCTGAAAGGCGAACGCGGTCCCCCAGACAAACGACGCCGCCAGAGCCGTCAGCGCCGTTTTCAAACTCAATCCTTTTTTCATAATACATATATTATATGGGTTCTTCGTCGAATTGGCAAGGCATTGGGCGAAAAAACTCTTGTACAAAAAACTAATTGCGGCGAAGAGAAATGTGTGCTACATTTTCCGGGAGGAAACGAACGAACGGTTGGAAAGAGGGTATAACGGATGAAAGCGGAGGATATCCGGCGGCGGCTCGCGGAGCTCGCTCTCGATACGAACGAATACCGCATCAACGCCGGCGGCGCGATGGTGCTTTACGGTCTGCGCTCTGAGACGCACGATCTGGATATATGGTGCACGAAAAAGCTCGGCGATACGCTCGCGCAGCGCTGTGAGGCGCAGGTCCTCCCGGACGGCACGCGGCGGTTCGTCCCCGCGCCGGACGTGGAGATCTATGAAAACATGCTCCCGGGCGAGACGGTGTTTCTGAACGGCATCCCGGTCGCGCCGCTGGAGGACGTACTCGCGCTCAAGCGGCAGCTCAACCGCGAAAAGGACCAGCGGGATATTGCCGTTCTGGAGGCCGCGATCGCGGCGCGCCGCGCGGCGATAACGCTCGCGCCCATCGCGCCGGAGGATATCGCCGCATGCACGGAGATCTATAACTATTACATCGAAAACACCTGCATCACGCTCGAGGAGGAGCCGGTCACGCCGGAGGAATTCGGCGCGCGCGTGGCGCGCATCACGAAGGACTATCCGTATATCGCCGCGCGCGACGGCGCGGGAAAAACCGTCGGCTACGCCTATCTGGATGTGTTCAATGCCCGCAGCGCCTACCGCTGCACCGCCGATCTTTCCATTTACGTGGATCGTTCCTGCCGCGGCGCCGGCGTTGGGCAGAAGCTCTATGCGGAGATCGAACGGCTGGGACGTGAGTGCGGCATCGAGAATATCGTTTCCATCATTACGTCCGATAACGAAGGCTCGCTGCGATTCCACCGCAAGAATGGCTTCACGGAGATCGGCGTGATGCGTTCCGTAGCTTTCAAATTCGGAAAATATCTGGACGTGAGCTTCTTCCAGAAGCATATCGGCGGAGATGGGGAAAGAAAAAATGATGGGCATGAATAAATTATTCTATTCTGTGCTCAACTGGGTTAACAGCCTGTTTTACTCGCCGGAGCGCGCTATAAAAGCCGCCATATATATTTGGGCCGCCGCAGCCGTTATTATTCTTCTGGTAAAAAGCATTCGAGTAGCATGCGTAAAAAAGAGAATACGAAAGTTAGCTAACAGTGCGCTTCAAGTTACACCGCGAGAATTTATGCGTATAAGGACGGTGAGAGACGGAAGACGATTTGTTTCCAGCAACTATGAATTTCCCGGCGTATACATTCTTTTGAATCGCACCAAGAATATGAGCTACGTTGGACAGGCCGCAAAAGTCTTTCAGAGGGTGAACCAACACTTTCAGGGGCGCGGCAATGGTGATGTATATGCAGATTACAAAAACGGGGATGATTTCGTCATCAAAATGATCGCTTTGCGTGACAGTGGTTTTATGTCATTGAATGAACTGGAACGTCAAACGATACAGGCATATAACGCTTATTATCGAGGTTATAACAAAACCAGAGGAAATCGATAAATGGACGGAGAATTTCTGAATCTGACGCCGGAGAACGTCGGCGGCGAGCATCTCTGCTGCATCATCCGCTCGAAAACGGCGCATCCGGGCGTTGAGGCAAAGCGCGCGTGGCTCGTCGCAAGGCTCCGCGAAGGACATGTGTTCCGAAAACTGAACGCGAAGGAGTGTGCTTTCATCGAGTACGCCCCGCTCGAAACGGCGTGGGTGCCGGTGGTGGGTGAGAATTTCTATTACATTTACTGCCTCTGGGTGCAGGGCGCGCCGAAGGGCCGCGGCTACGGGCGTCAGCTTATGGAATACTGTATTGCCGATGCCAGGGCGCACGGCAAGTCCGGCGTGTGCATGCTCGGCGCGGCGAAACAGAAGTCGTGGCTTTCGGACCAGAGCTTTGCAAAACGGTTTGGCTTCGTCAGCGTGGACACCGCCGGGGAGTACGAGCTGCTTGCGCTCAGCTTTGACGGCACAGCGCCGCGCTTCGCGCCCGGAGCAAAGACCATGACCGTGGATTTTCCGGGGGCTGACCGTATACTACAGCGATCAGTGCCCGTTCATTTTCCAGCGCGTCGAAAAGCTGCGCGAGTACTGCGAAGCGAAGGCCATCCCCGCGCGGTTCATCCATGTGGACACGCTCGAAACAGCGAAAACGCTGCCCTGCGTCTTTAATAACTGGGCGGTGTTCTACGGCGGAAAGTTTGTGACCGTCAATCAGCTCGACGCCGCCGCACTCGAAAAGCTCCGCCAAAGGAGCAAATAGCTGGTTCGGGTCGCATTGACCTCTTGTATTCTGCGAATAATTCTGATAGAATTATCATAGAATAATTCAGGGGGGTGCTGGCCCGTGATCATCAAATCTTCGACCGCGCTTCGCAACGACTACGGTATGATCTCCGATCTGGCCCACAGCGAAGCAGAGCCTATTTATATCAC
>CAVEPP010000113.1:0-6109 GCA_963617605.1 Alloprevotella sp.
CCGTCCTTCCGTTGGAAGGGCATGAGCATGACCGGTATTCCGGCGCTCACGGAAGAGGTGCTCCGCGAGGCCGACCTCGTCATGGTCACGGCGGCGCACACGAATGTGGACTACGCCTTCGTGCAGAAAAACGCCAAATTCGTTTTTGACACCAAGAACGCGATGAAGGATGTTGCCGACCGCAGCAACATTGAAATTCTCTGAGGTAAAAAAATCCGCCGCTTCCGTCCCTGTTTCCGGGGAGCGGGGGCGGCGGATGTTTTTGATAAAGAAGGAAAAAGCCTTATGAAATATGCTCTCATCGGCTGCGGGATGATCTGCGCTAACCACATCCGCGCCGCGCTGGAAACCGGGCTGGAGATCGTCGCCCTCTGCGATCTCGTGGAGGAAAACCGCGAAAAGGCGCTTGCGATGCTCCCGGAGGAAAAGCGCTCCGGCGTGAAGCTCTACGCCGACTACCGTATCATGCTCGCCGAGCAGCGCCCCGAACTCACGGCGGTCGCTCTCGGCAGCGGCATCAAGCGGCAGATCGTCTGCGATTGTCTCGAGACCGGGACGAACGTGATCGTGGAAAAGCCGATTGCCCTCTCGCTTGAGGATGCCGACGCGATGATCGCTGCGGCTGCGAAAAACGGCGTGAAGCTCTGCGTAAACCATCAGCTCCGGTTCTGCCCGTCGATGCGCGCGCTGCACGCGGAAGTTTCGTCCGGCAGCTTCGGCCGTCTCCTGCACGGCGCGGCACAGATCCGCCGCAACCGCAACAAGGCGTACTTTGACGCCGGAAAATGGCGCGGCACGTGGAAGAACGACGGCGGCACGCTTATGAACCAGTGCATCCACTACACCGATCTCCTGCAATGGATGTTCGGCGACGTGGACGAGGTGTTCGCCTACACCGACCGCCTGACGCATCCGTACATCGAGGCCGAGGATATGGGGCTCGCGCTCATCCGCTTCAAAAACGGCGCCTATGCGACTGTGGAGGGCACGGTGAACGTATACCCCAACAACCTCAGCGACGCGCTTGCTGTGTTCGGCGAGACCGGCACGGTGTCCGTGTCCGGCAAATATCTCGACACCGTGGAGCGCTGGCAGTTTGGAAACGGCACGGATTCTTTGCCGGGATCGATCGAAAAATACGCCGTTGCCGATATGGGCGCGGGCCACACGCCGCTCTACCGCGATATGATCGACGCGATCGAGCAGGACCGCGAGCCGGTCTGCTCCGGCACCGAGGGGCGAAAGGCGCTGGAGCTCGTGCTCGGCATATACGAATCCGCCGCGAGCGGAAAGCCGGTACGCTTTCCGCTCTCTCACGGCTCAACGATGGACTATGTTGGGAGGTTTGACCGGTGAGCGAATACTATGTGCATCCGTCCAGCGTGGTGGACGAGGGCGTCACGATCGGCGAGGGGACGCGCATCTGGCATTTCTGTCATATCCAGAAGGGTGCGGTTATAGGTAAGAATTGCTCCCTCGGCCAGAACGTGAACGTATCGAATAACGTTCAAATCGGCGACGGCTGCAAGCTCCAGAACAACGTCTCGGTGTACGAGGGCGTGGAGCTGGAGGACTATGTGTTCTGCGGCCCGAGCTGCGTATTTACGAACGATCTCACGCCGCGCGCAAAGTATCCCAAGGGCGCGGCGGGCTATAAAAAAACGCTCATCCGCGAGGGTGCATCCATCGGCGCGAATGCCACGATCGTCTGCGGCCACACTGTCGGGCGCTGGGCGCTCATCGGCGCGGGCGCGGTCGTGACGGACAATGTGCCGGACCACGCACTGATGCTCGGCGTCCCGGCGCGGCGCTGCGGCTGGGCGTGCGAATGCGGCGAGCTTTTGAAGGATGGACTTACCTGCCCCAAATGCGGCCGGAAATACCGCGAGGGCGAAAACGGACTTACGGAGGTAAAGAACTAATGCAATTTCGTGATCTGCAAAAGCAGTATGAGGTTTTGAAGCCGGAGATGGACGCGGCCATGACCGCTGTGGCGTCTGGCGCGCATTTCATCAGCGGCGAGCAGGTGAAAACGCTCGAAGAGCGCCTTGCCGCCTATGTCGGACGCAAGCACTGCATCACCTGCGGCAACGGCACCGACGCGCTGGAGCTGTGCATGATGGCGTGGGGCATCGGCCCCGGAGACGCCGTATTCGTACCGGACTTCACGTTCTTCGCCTCGGGCGAGGTCGTGTCCTCCGTGGGCGGCACGCCGGTATTCTACGACGTCTGCGCCGACACGTTCAATGCCGACGCGAAAAGTCTGGAAGCGGCCGTTGAAGCCGTTATCAAGGAGGGCAAGCTCACGCCGAAGGCCGTGGTGGACGTCGATCTCTTCGGCCTGCCCGCCGATCACGAGGCCGTCGCCGCCGTGTGCGAAAAATACGGCCTTCTCTTCCTGGAGGACGCGGCGCAGGGCTTCGGCGGCATGCTGCACGGCAAGCGCAACGGCGCCTTCGGCGACGCGGCGTGCACGTCGTTTTTCCCTGCCAAGCCTCTCGGCTGCTACGGCGACGGCGGCGCGGTGTTCACCGACTCCGACGAAACGGCGGCCCTGGTCCGCTCCCTCTGCGTCCACGGCAAGGGCTCTTTCAAGTATGACAACGTCCGCATCGGCATGAACTCCCGTCTCGACACGATCCAGGCGGCGGTCCTGCTCGTGAAGATGGACGCCTTTGAAAAGTACGAGCTTGCGGATGTGAACGCGGCTGCGGCGATGTATAACGAAGCTCTTGCCGGTATCCCGGCTATCCTGCCGGTCGTGCCGGAGGGCTGGTATTCGAGCTGGGCGCAGTATACGCTCCGGCTGCGCAGCCGGGAAGAGCGTGACCGCGTGCAGACCGAGCTTAAAGCGCAGGGCATCCCCACCATGGTGTATTACCCGAAGCCGATGCACACCCAGCAGGCGTTTGCCGGGCTGAAGCAGTACGTTCCCTGCCCGGTGACGGAGGAGCTGTGCGCCACGGTGCTGAGCCTTCCGATGCATCCGTATCTCACGCGCGAGACGGTGCAGACCGTCGCTGACGCGCTGCGCCGCGCATTAAAGTAAAGAATAAAAATGTCCGCCGCGTTCCATCGGAACGCGGCGGATTTCGTATTTGTGTTAAGAAAACTTTGCAGCGAGAGAAGAGAAATTCACCAGCCCTGCGAGCAGCCAGCAAACAACAGCGGTCGGCAGCGCAGTCACGGCGTCGATGACCATGTGCTGCTTGACGAGCATCGTCGATGCGACGATCGCCAGCGACCACACAACGATCACCAGCCGCAGCCACAGCGGGAGCATGGGCGCGGCGAGCGCGGCAAACGCGAAGAGGAACGATACCGAGCAGTGCACGCTCGGCGCGCAGTTGAGAAAACGGTGGTTTGCGCCGTACACCGTGCCGATGACGAAGCCGGTCAGCCCCTTCTTCGGCGGCACGGGGCGCTCGAACGTCGTCGGGTAGATGAGATAAATGATGTTGCTCAAAAGCTGATCGATGCTGTGCGCGAGTATATACTTGAGACAAAGCTCCGGCGCTACGATGTTGAGCAGCAGCGGCACGCCGAGCAGCAGCACGAACCAGGAGCAGTAAATGTAGATCCAGCCGGGGCGGAACGGGATGCGCTCGTCCAACGCACCGCCTACGGTGTGCGGCTCACCCTCAAGATACTGCGAGCCGAAATACGTGACCATATGAAAAACCATCATCCCTGCCCAGAGCAGGAAAAAAACGCCCCAGCGAATGAGAACCACCCCATAACGGAAGAATTTACAATATACCACATTATAGAGCAATTTTTCCTTTTTTCAACCCGAAACACCGCTAAAAAACTGCTACAGATTTTAAGGTTTGTCACATGTGTGGATTAACAGGGAGGCTCGCATCGACCGGCGGGGATGTCCCGGTCGAGAAAGCGCCAGAGCGTCCAGCGGTGCGCCCGCACGCCGTAGCGCAGCTCAAAGCGCCGCAGCCGCCCGCCCAGCAGCGCCAGACAGTCGAACCGGATCGACTCCACGCCCATGAGCCGGATCTCCTCCCGGCGGCGGATCTGGCGGATGCGCACCGTGATGCGCTCGCCGCTTTCCGTTTCCAGGCGGAACCGCGCCGGGGAAAGCTCCCCGTCCGGCGAGCATACGGCGATCATTTCCAGAGGCATATTCAGCGCGTTCATACCGAAAAAATCTCCTTACAAGCGATTAATTGTATTATAATTCGCTTTATAAGCGAAATCAAGCGGTAAATTTTCGCTTTATAAGAGAAAAACTCTTGCGTTTTTTGGCATCGCCCTATATATTGTAGTTAAAGAAATCTGCACCCACAGGAAGGAGAACGCCCATGGACGACAACAGCTTCGGCGCGCGTCTGGCGGCGGCGCGGCGCGCCGCAGGATACAATCAGACGGAGGTAGCAAAATACATCACCGAGGCGGGCTTTCCGGTGAGGACGCAGGCGGTGAGCAAATGGGAGCGCGGCACAACGCTGCCGAGCGCCCGTCAGCTCATGGAGCTCTGCCGTCTCTATCATATCCGGGACGTTGTCGCGGCGTTCGCGCCCGCGGAGGAGCGGCGCGCCGTGCGGACGCTGCCGCTCTACCGGCTGGCGGTATCCGCCGGTACGGGCGAGCTGCTCGACGGGACGGATTACGACACCGTCGAGGTCGGCGACGAGGTATCGCCGAACGCGGACTTCGGCGTGCGTATCGCCGGAGACAGCATGGAGCCGCGCTTTGTCCACGGGCAGATCGTCTGGGTCCACCGGCAGGAAACGCTCCGCTCCGGCGAGATCGGTGTGTTCCTCTATAACGGCGCGGGGTACTGCAAGCGGCTCGAGCGCGCGCCGGGGCGCGTGGAGCTCGTGTCGCTCAACCCGCGGTACGCTCCCATCCGCGTGGCGGCGGGGGACGAGCTGCGCGTGTTTGGCCGTGTCGTCGGCTGACTTGCAATTCCGGCACGGCTCGGGTATAATACCAAAGATATCCACGCGATTACTTAAAAGAAAAAGGAGTGCAGTCTATGCAACTCACGGCTCTGGCGCTGTGGCTGAATACGGCCTTCGCGGGCTTTGACGAAGCGGTAGCAACCGCGATCCATCAGCTGTACGTCGCCGCCGGGTGGTTCTTCACCCCGTTCCTCTCGTTCATCTCGCTCCTCGGCAAGGGGGGCATCTTCCTCATCCTGCTCTCGATCGTGTTGATGCTCTTCCGCAAAACGCGGCGGTACGGCACAACGATGCTGCTTGCTCTCGCCATAGGCGCTCTGGTAACAAACGTCTGCTTCAAACCGCTTGTCGCACGGCCTCGCCCGTATACGCACGACGGCAGCATTTTCCAGCAGTACTGGGAAATGCTCGGCAAGCACACCGAAAGCGACAAGAGCTTCCCCTCGGGCCACATGACCGCGGCAATGGCTGCCTCGCTCGCAGTGTTTCTCCGCGGCAACAAAAAGGTCAGCTGGACGGCGCTGCTGTTCGCGCTCGCCATGGGCGTTTCGCGCATTTATCTCAGCGTACATTACGCTACCGACGTGCTCGGCGGCGTGATCACCGGCTCGATCGGCGGCTTTGCCGGATACGCGATCTCCAACCGTATCCCGGAGAGCTTCTATACCGCCGACCTCCGGGACTATATCGGGAAGGCCCGGGCGAAAAAGAGCGGCGGCAAGGGTGCCGCGGCAGCTGCGGCGGCGGAGCCGGACGACGGACGCCACCGTACTCTCGTGATCGACGGGGCGAACTTCTCCACGATGGACGGCCTGTTCCGCGAGTTCAACCGCCTCTTTGACGTGGGGCCGGACGAGGCCGTGCGCAGTCTCGACGCGCTCAACGACCTGCTCGGCGGCGGCATCGGCAAGATCCCGGCGGGCGCGCGGCTGCACATCCGCTGGCTCAATTCCGCAAAGAGCCGCGAGGACTTCGGCTACGGCGCCACGGTGCTCTACTATGAAAAGCTCCTGCGCCGCTGCCACCCGAACAACCGCCCGCGCATGGAAGCCCTGCTTGCCGAAGCGCGCCGGGGCGAGGGAGAAACCCTGTTTGAAAAGCTCACTGCGCTCATCGCCCGCACCGACACCGGGCACGACTGCACGCTCTCTCTCGAATAAGATACCGAAAAACAGCCCGCCGCACGATCA
>CAVEPP010000114.1:0-6077 GCA_963617605.1 Alloprevotella sp.
TTACGGTGGACTTATGGCGGAGAAGGAGGGATTCGAACCCTCGATACCCTTTTGGGGTATACACGATTTCCAATCGTGCGCGCTCGACCGGGCTACGCGACTTCTCCATAGCGGTCAAACTGAAAACTATTCAATTCAGCTTGTCTACTATAGCAAATGCTCGCGGCAAAGTCAAGAGCGACTTTGCCGCGCACAAAGATTTTTTCGGTTTTTTTCAGTTATCCTCGCGGTCACCCTTCTGCCGGATGGTGATGCGGATGGGCGTGCCCTCCAGCCCGAACGTCGAGCGGATCTGATTTTCGATATACCGCTGATAGGAGAAGTGGAAAAGCTCCCGACTGTTGCAGAAGATGACGAAGTGCGGCGGTCTTGTGCCGGTCTGAGTCATATAATAGATCTTCAGACGGCGGCCCTTGTCAGACGGCGGCTGCACGCGCGCCTGCGCGTCGGCGAGCACGTCGTTGAGAAGACCGGTCGTGATGCGCATGGAGCTCTGGTCGTTCACGAAGTTCACGAGCTCAAAAATGCGTTCGGTGCGCTGGCCGGTGAGCGCGGAGATAAAGAGCACCGGCGCATACGTCATAAAGGAGAGATCGCGGTAAATATCCTTGCGCATCTTGTCCATTGTGTGGGTGTCCTTTTCGACGAGGTCCCACTTATTGACGACGATGATGCTCGCCTTGCCCGCTTCGTGGGCGAGACCGGCGATCTTGGTGTCCTGCTCCGTGACGCCCTCGCGCGCGTCGATCATAATGAGACACACGTCCGCGCGCTCAATGGCGAGCTGTGCACGCATGACGGAAAACTTCTCGATACGGTCGTCCACCTTGGACTTACGGCGGATACCGGCGGTGTCGATGAAGATGTACTTGCCGTATTTGTTCTCCAGACGCGTGTCTACGGCGTCGCGCGTCGTGCCGGCCATGTCCGCGACGATGACGCGGTTCTCGCCGAGCACGAGATTGACGAGCGAGGACTTGCCGACGTTCGGCTTGCCGATGACGGCGACGCGGATGAGATCGTCTTCTTCCTCACCCTCTTCCTCGGGCGGGAAGTTCTCGATGCACGCGTCGAGCATTTCGTCCGTGCCGTGGCCGTGGATGGCTGAGAGCGCGATCGGGTCGCCGAGACCGAGCGAGTAAAATTCATAAATGCCCGGATCAACCTGGCCGACGGAGTCCATCTTGTTCACGCACAGCACGACCGGCTTGTGCGAGCGCTTGAGCATCGCGGCGACCTCCTGATCGGCGGCGGTAACGCCGGTGCCGATCTCGGTCACGAACACGATCACATCCGCGGAGTTGATGGCGATCTCCGCCTGCTCGCGCATGAAGAGCAGGATCTCGCTGTCCGCCGTCGGCTCGATGCCGCCGGTATCGACGATATCAAAGGTGCGCCCCGCCCATTCGCACTCGGCGTACAGACGGTCACGCGTCACGCCGGGGGTGTCCTCCACGATGGAGAGACGCTTCCCGCACAGACGGTTGAAAAGCAGGGATTTGCCCACGTTGGGGCGGCCGACGATCGCAACAAGGGGTCGTTTAGCCATAATAGGAAATCCTCCTTTCGGGGGTGTCAAAGTTCTTCAAAGCGCATCGCGGCGAGCAGCTCCGCGCCGTCCACCTCGAGCGGGATGACCGGAACGCCGAGCTCGCGCGATACGTCCTCGGGCGTGAGATCGTCAAGAAACACGCCCTCGCCGTGACGCAGCATGGTTTTGGGAATGTATATCCGTTCGCCGATGTCCTTGTCCCGGAGATGGCGGATGATGTCCCGCGCGGTGAGCAGTCCGGCGACTTCGATCGTGTGGCCGAAGAAGTCGTTCGGGATGCCGTAGACCGTGCCGTTCGCCCCGGCCTTTTCCAAGAGCGCGCGCAGATACGGCTCGGCGGCCTTGCCGGTCGCAATGGAGAAGCGCGGCGTCTCCTTCCGGTCGGACTCGTCCTCCAGCGAGAGGGCAAGATTAAATTCCGTTTCAAGCAGCCGCAGCATGCCTACGCCGTTTTCGAGCTGGTCATAGCCCTCGTAGTATTCATCCTCCGGCAGAGGGAGCCCGGCGCGCAGATACATTTCATCGCTGCAGTAGAAAATGTGACTGCCGTATTTATCAAAGCACCCGGCAGCGAACGCCTCCACCTGCGCGATCGTTGCGCGGGCCTGCTCCGGCGTGTAGGGGGAGAGGGGGGTGAGCTTTTCGCGGTGGCAGGTAAGGCCTACCGGCACGATGGAAACGCTGCTCACATGCGGGTAAAGCCCCGCAAGATCCTCCAGCGAGCGCTGCAGTGCAGCGCCGTCGTTCCAGCCGGGCACGGCGACGATCTGGCATTCCATAAAAATGCCCGCCGCGGCAAAGCGGTTGAGGATATTCATGATCTCTTTTCCGCGCGGGTTGCCGATGAGCTTTGCGCGCAGCTCCGGATCGGTCGCATGCACGGAGATGTTCAGCGGGCTGACCTTCAGATCGCAGATGCGCTGCAGCTCGCGCTCGGAGAGGTTCGTGCAGGTGATATAATTCCCCGTGAGGAACGAAAGACGTGCGTCGTCGTCTTTGAAATAGAGCGTTTTGCGCAGTCCGCGCGGCAGCTGGTCGATGAAGCAGAATATGCACCGGTTGGAGCAGCCCGTCGGCTTGTCCATCAGGTACGTTTCAAAGTTCAGACCGAGATCCTCGCCCTCTTTTTTGCGGATGCGGATCGTGCCCGCGTCCCGGAATTCCAGCGTCAGCGAACGGTCATACGCCCAGTATTTATAGTCGAGCACGTCGTGGATCTCGTGCCGGTTTATATAACGCAATTCGTCTCCGGGGAGCACCCTTCCCTCGAGCCGGGAACCGGGGTCCACGGAGGAGATCGTGTTGAACATAGAACTCCTCATAGCAAAAGAAGAGGGGGCAAAGCCTCCTCTTCTTAAGCTCGGTTACTTTTTCTCCTCGTCTACCTTGAGAACCTGACGGCCATCGTAAGAGCCGCAGGCCTTGCAGGCCCGGTGGGGGAGCTTGAAAGCGCCGCACTGGGGGCACTTGACCAGAGCGGGAGCGGTGAGCTTCCAGTTGCTGCCGCGTCTCTTGTCGCGTCTGGTACGGCTTACTTTACTCTTGGGGACTGCCATGGTGACACCTCCTCGTACTTTGGCTGCTTTGAACAGCGCATAATCATGGTTTATCGTCCAACAGCTGTTCCAAAACAGCCAGTCTTGGATCCGATCCTGTCCTGCAATCGCAGGGGCCTTCATTGAGATTCTTGCCGCAGCGGGAGCAGAGTCCCTTGCAGTCGTCCCGGCAAAGAAACCGGGTGTCCATGTTCAGGATGAACACGGTCTCCAGCAGCTCTTCCAGATCGAGCTCGTCGCCATCCAGCAGGAAATAATCGGGGTTTTCCTCGTCCTGCAGTTCGGATGCGAGCGGGATATCAAGCGGGTAGCTCACTTCCCGGTCAAACTCGGCGGCGCACCGGTCGCACACACAGCGCATTGCGGCGGAGAGCGTGCCCCGCAGCGTCAGAGCGCCGGCGTTGTTCACGATGAAGCCCTCGCCCACGGGAGCGGCGGTGTAGGAGAGAACGGCGGGGAAATCCAGCCGGTCAGTGGAAAGCTCACACCGGAAGGGCAGCCGCGAGCCGGGATTCAGGAGAAGTTCGTGGAGATTCATGTCGATTCCAATCCTCTGTCAGCATCTCACAAGCCTTGCTATTATATATGAGCATTTCTGTATTGTCAACAGAAAAATCAACAGACCGCCTCTTTTTCCGTAGTTGAGCGGTCCGGATGCAACCACAATATATTGTAGCACACCCGCGGACGAAAAACCAGAGGAAAATGATAAAAAAAGAAAAAAGCCTTGCCCATCATAGGGGCCTCTGATATAATAGTTTTTCACGAAATCCGAAAAAAAGCGAGGATCTATCCCATGGAGGAAACAAACAGTCTGGCTCGGTCCCGGCGCATGGGCGAAATGCCGGAGGGAAAGCTGCTGCTTTCGATGGCGGTGCCCATGATGCTCTCGATGCTGGTGCAGGCTCTCTATAACATTGTGGACAGCGTGTATGTGGCGAAGGTGTCGGAGGACTGCCTTTCGGCGCTCTCGCTCGCGTTCCCGGCGCAGAACGTTCTCATCGGCCTTGCCACCGGCACGGGCGTCGGCGTTTCGACGATGCTCTCCCGCGCGCTCGGCAGCCGGGACAATAAGCTCGCCAACCGCGTGGCGGGCAACAGCATGTTCCTGTGCGTGTGCTGCTGGATCATCATGGCGGTCTTCGGCATTTTCTTTGCCGACGCATTCATCCATTCGCAGACGGATATCGAATCCATCCGCAGCTACGGAGACTCGTATCTGCGCATCGTCACCATCGGCTCGATCTTCGTGTATTTTGAGATCAACTTTGAGCGCCTGCTCCAGTCCACAGGCCAGACAAAGCTCTCCATGTGGGCGCAGATGATCGGCGCGGTGGCGAACATCATTCTCGACCCGTTCTTTATCTACGGCTGGTGCGGCCTGCCCGCGATGGGCACCGCCGGCGCTGCCATTGCCACGGTCATCGGACAGGCGCTCGGTGCGCTTGCGGGCTTCCTGTTTCACCACAAACACAATAAGGAAGTCAATATCCGTCTTTCCGACTGCCGCCCGGACGGGCACATCATTCTCGATATCTACCGCATCGGTTTTCCGTCCATCCTCATGGTCGGCATCGGTTCTCTTACGAACTACCTTATGAACCGCATCCTCATGGCGTTCACGTCCACGGCGGTCGCGGTCTACGGCGCATACTTCAAGCTCCAGAGCTTCTTCTTCATGCCGGTATTCGGGCTGAATAACGGCATCGTCCCCATCATCGGCTACAACTACGGCGCGCGGAAAAAGGAGCGCAT
The DNA here is from genome assembly GCA_963617605.1 of Alloprevotella sp. Classification (GTDB taxonomy): domain Bacteria; phylum Bacillota; class Clostridia; order Oscillospirales; family Oscillospiraceae; genus Apopatocola. The sequence continues at coordinate 4,864 of CAVEPP010000114.1, forward strand.
TTACCGGACGATCCGCTACGGCGTGCTGTATGCCGTGTGCATCCTCATTGTCGGCCTTATCCTCTTTGAAACGATCCCCGGCGTGCTGCTGCTGGCATTCTCCCCGTCGGAGCATATGCTTGCCATCGGCATTCCCGCGCTGCGCAAGATCGCCGTCCATTTTCCGATCGCCGCGTTCTGCATCGTGGGCGGCTCGATCTGCCAGGCACTCGGCAAGAGTCTCTATTCGTTCTTCACGTCGGTGATGCGTCAGGTCGTGGCGCTCATCCCGGCGGCGTATCTCCTGTCGCTTACCGGAGTTGTGGGCAACGTTTGGTGGTGCTTCCCGATCGCGGAGGTCGTGTCGGCGTGCGCGACGGCGTTTTTCCTGCGCCGCGCGCTGCGGGACATGGACCGAAAGCTGACGCTTGCGGAGGGATAATGAAGGAATTTACCATCGGCCGCAACGACGCCGGGCAGCGGCTCGACCGGTTTGTGAGCAAGGCCGCGCCGCTCATCCCGGAATCGCTGCTGCAAAAGACGCTGCGGAAAAAGGACATCAAGATCAATGGCCGCCCGGCAAAGGGCGAGGCGCGCCTCGCCGAGGGCGACACGGTGCGCGTGTATCTCCCGGACGAGTTTTTTGAAGCGCCGCGGGAGGAAAATGCCTGGCGCAAGATCGGCTCCCCCCGGCTCGATATCGTCTACGAGGACGAGAACATCCTGCTCGTGGACAAAAAGCCGGGCGTCCTCTGCCACAGCGCGGGGGAGTGGAGCTGGAACACGCTCATCGCCAATATCCAGGCGTATCTCCGCGCGAAGGGCGAGTGGGACCCGGCGCGGGAGAACAGCTTCGCGCCCGCGCTCTGCAACCGCATCGACCGCAACACCGGCGGCATCGTCATCGCGGCGAAAAACGCCGAGGCGCTGCGCATCCTGAACGATAAAATTCGCGACCGCGAGATCGCCAAGTATTATTTATGTATCGCCCTCGGCCGCGTTGAGCCGCCGAAGGGAAAAATCGAGTGCTTTTTGCGCAAGGACGAAAAGAGCAACACCGTCCGCGTCTATCACCGCCCCGTACCGGACGGACGCAGCGCCGTCACCTTATATCAGACGCTCCAGACGCGCGGCGAGCTGTCGCTGCTCAAAATCGAGCTCCTCACAGGCCGCACGCATCAGATCCGCGCGAGCATGGCCGACCTCGGCCATCCCCTGCTCGGCGACGGCAAGTA
>CAVEPP010000115.1:0-6070 GCA_963617605.1 Alloprevotella sp.
GTAGATGACATTGTTGAGGGCGTGAAGCGCGTCATGCAGCATGCGCCCGAAAGGAAAACCGGTGAGGACGGACTTCCGCTTCCGCCTTATGCCGTTTATAATATTGGCAACAACAACCCCGAAAATCTGCTGGATTTTGTACAGATCCTGTCCGAGGAGCTTGTAAGAGCCGGGGTTCTGCCGGAAGATTACGACTTTGAAGCGCACAAAAAGCTCGTCCCGATGCAGCCGGGAGATGTTCCGATCACCTATGCGGATACGACGGCGCTGGAAGAGGATTTCGGCTTTAAGCCGCAGACGAGCCTGAGAGACGGACTTAGAAAATTTGCGGAATGGTATAAAAGCTTTTATATGTAATTCCTCGAGAAAAACCTCATCGCTGCCTCACCATGGGGCGGATAAATGAAAGGAGAAATATCAATGAAAATCACAGTAGCAGGCGTGGGTTATGTCGGTTTGAGCTTGGCGGTTCTTCTCGCGCAGCACCATGAAGTTACGGCAATTACGACCACGCCGGAGAAGGCTGAGAAGCTGAACCAGTTCATCAGCCCCATTCAGGACGATGAGATCGAACGCTTCTTCGCGGAGGCGAAGGCGGGCAAGCGCACGCTGCATCTGACGACGACCACCGATAAAGCCGCCGCGTATGCCTCGGCGGAGCTCGTCATCATTGCCACGCCGACGAACTACGACAGCCAGAAGAACTACTTCGATACGTCCGCAGTCGAGGACGCCATCGAAGAGACCATGAAGGCCAACCCGGACGTGTACATGGTCATCAAGAGCACGATCCCTGTCGGCTATACGAAGTCCGTCCGCGAGAAGTACCATACGGACAAGATCATCTTCAGCCCGGAATTCCTGCGAGAATCCAAGGCCCTGTACGATAACCTTTACCCCAGCCGCATCATCGTCGGCTGCGACGATGCTTCCCGGAAGACCGCGGAGCTGCTCGCCGGCCTTCTGGTAGAGGGCGCGGCGAAGGAAGACGTCGAAGTTCGTTACACCGGCTTCACCGAAGCCGAGGCGATCAAGCTCTTTGCCAATACATATCTCGCCCTCCGCGTGGCTTATTTCAACGAGCTTGACACCTATTGCGAGCTGAAGGGCCTGAGCACGGTCGAGGTCATCGGCGGCGTTTGCCTGGATCCGAGAATCGGCACGCATTATAATAACCCGTCGTTCGGCTATGGCGGCTACTGCCTGCCGAAGGACACCAAGCAGCTTCTGGCAAACTACGAGGATGTCCCGCAGAATCTGATCCGCGCCATCGTCGAATCCAACCGCACCCGCAAGGACTTCATCGCGGAGCGCGTTCTGGAGAAGGCCGGATACTATGCGCCCAGCAGCGATTGGGACGCGGCGAAGGAACGTAAGGTCACGGTCGGCGTATACCGTCTGACGATGAAGAGCAACAGCGACAACTTCCGCCAGTCGAGCATCCAGGGCGTTATGAAGCGCGTGAAGGCCAAGGGCGCGGAGGTCATCATCTATGAGCCGACGCTCGAGGACGGACAGACCTTCTTCGGCTCGGTCGTTGTCAACGACATCGAGAAATTCAAGAGCGAATCGGATGTCATTCTGGCAAACCGCATGAACGATATTCTCTCCGACGTGGAGGATAAGGTCTATACCAGAGACCTGTTCCGCAGAGACTGAAAAGCACGGTGAATAATTAAAGGAAGTACATTAATGAATATGAATCAGGAAGTTATCCCCAATAAGGAGCGGGAGATCGATTTACGGCAGCTCTTCTGGGCGATCTGCCGGAGATGGCGGATGGTGCTGTGCTGGATGCTCGCTGTGGCGCTTGCCGCCGGAGCGTTCAAAGCGGTGTCGTCGGCCCGCTCCCTGCGCGATACGGAGGAGACCACCACGGCGCAGGCAACCTATGAAGCGCTGACGGCGAACAACATCCAGGAGAGAAACGATATCCTGCGCCGCCTGCGTGATATTTCAAAGGAGATCCGCGAACGGCAGGATTATGAGAATAATTCCCTCTATATGTCGATCGATCCGTACGATGTTGCGGTTGCGAAACAGGTTTATTATGTGAAAACGGATTACCAGATCCTGCCGGAAATGACGTACCAGAACCCCAATTATACGGACACAATCGTGAACGCCTATGTGCGGCTTTTGATGGGAGAGGGCAATCTCCAGGCTGTCGCCGAGAAATGCGGGATGGAAAGACGCTATCTCGAAGAGCTCGTGGCGGCGTGGAACAGCGGCTCGGGAATGCTTACCGTGCGTGTCCTGGCGGATGATCTGGAGACCGCGGAGAAGATCCTTCAACTGCTGGATGACGGCATTGCTGCCGATAAAGAGCAGATCGATGCGACGATCGAGGCGCATCAGTTTGAAAAGTTCTCCTACAGCGCCTATACAGAGGTCAACATGGATCTTGCGGATGCGCAGAGCCAGAAAAAGGACGTCTTGACGGGCCTCCGCACAGAGTATGCGGAGCAAACGGCGCGCTATGAGACGCTGAAGGAAGAATACAAAAACCTTGAACCGCCGGTCAGCGATACGGACGGCGTAGTAAAGGACAGTCTCAAAATGGCGATCGTGGGAGCGATCCTCGGCGCGGTGATCGCCTGCATCATTGTCTGCGTGCAGGTGGCCGTCAGCGACCGTCTTTACTCGGCCGACAGTCTGACGCAGCGCATGCATATCCGGATCCTTGGCGCAATGCCCGCAGACACCGCGAAGATCGGCGCCATGGGCAAACTTGACCGCAAGCTGCGCGGCAGGGCGGGATTTTCTGCCACGGCGGACGCGGCGGGCGCTTACGCGGCAGCGGCGTCCTATCTGGCGGGTGCTTACCCCGAGGCGAACACCGTGCTCGTGGCCGGCGGTGCGGAGGATGCGTACATCCAGACCGCCTGCGAAGCGTTCCAGTCTGTCATCCCGGAAAAAACGTTCCAGCTCGGCGGCAGCGTTTTGTCAGACGCCGACACGATCCGCAAGGTCGGACAATGCGATCTTACCGTCCTGGTCGAGCATACGGGCACATCCAGCTACAGCGGCGTGATCCACGAGGCCGAGACGATTCGGAATCTCAAGGGAACACTTGCCGGCGCGCTGGTGCTGGAGGACTGATTTTCTTTTTTACGGAATGAGCGCGGCAGCGCAGTCAGCATAATAAGACAAAATCCCGCAAGTGTCGTCTGAGACGCTTGCGGGATTTGTTTCTCTCCGCCGGGTATGCTATGATAACGGCATTGCAGAAATGGGAGAGAGAACTATGCCCGAGATCATCGCCCGGCGCGCGTTTGCGCCGCTCTATATCTGGTTGGATATCGCGTTTCTTTGCGTGTTCGCGTATCTGCTGCTGCGAAAGAAAAAGTATATGACCGTCCTCGTGGGACTCGTGATGGGCATCGTATATATGCTTGTGGACTACGGCATTTTCCACCTCGTGTGCCATTCGCGCAGCATCTCGGCGGGGCACAGCCTTTTCTGGGTGCTGCTCTGGATGTCGATGAGCTACGGCTTTACGAATTTTGCGTGGATCTGGCTGTGGCTCTCAAAGGACGAGCACCTGCTCGAATGGTCGGTGCTGATCCTTGCGTGGTGGTTCTGCTGCCCGCTTATCACGCAGACCTTCGCCCCCGGCGCCGCGCCGATCGTCATTGAGCGCACGACAGGCGCGTATCACGGGTATATGGCGGTAATTTTGTTCGTCGGGTATCTCGGCGTCATCGTCTATAACCTGATGCAGCCGGAGCGGGAGAAGCGGGTGAATATCCCGTGGATCCTCGCTATCGGCGTGCTTGTGCAGTTCGGCTGGGAGGCGGGGCTGCTGCTCGGCGGCGTCCGCAGCGCGGGACTGGCCGCGGAGAGCGCGCTGCATACGCTCGTCGTGAACTCCCTGCTCGAAACGAATCTCGGCATGCCGTATGTCTATCTGATCTACGCGGCCTATTCCGCCCGGTTCACCGAGCAGCTCCGCCGCCGGGAAGCGCCTCTCACGCTTACCGCGCGCATTGCGGAGAACAACCGCGAGCGCGTCCGAAAATAAAGCGATAAACCGTTGGGCGGCGCGTCATTTCCTGACGCGCCGCCTCAACATTTTCTTGTAAATTCGCAATAAACACGGTATTATGAAAAAGGAGATGATTTGAAAAAAATATAGGGGGAAAGCAATATGGCAAAGCTCAGACCCAAAATCGTAAAGCTGGCAAAGGTCATCGGCGGCATTTCCGGCACTATCGTGAAGATCGACGAGAACGCGCCCGAATACTACAGCATGGCGAACATCGTCTCGGACGATGAGGCCGATATCGCCATCGCCGCGGGCCTCCGCAAGGAGCGCACGGCGGCATATCTCGCAAAGAAGGTCGGAAAGACCGTGGAGGAGATACAGCCCGCGCTCGACAACCTGGTCGAATACGGCATTTTCCGCCGCACGTATTCCGAAGAGTACGGCGAGGATACCTACTTCATGCAGATCTTTGCGCCCGGTATTCTGGAAATGATGGTCAACAACCAGAAGCTGCTGCACGATCATCCGGAAGTGGGCCGCGCGTTTGAGGAATATACGCGTCTGCGTATGGAAGCGATGGGCCCGCTGCTGCCGGAAGGATACGGCCTGATGCGCGTTGTCCCCGTGGAGGACGCCATAAAGGACATCCCCGGCGTGAGCCCCTACGAAAAGCTCTCATATTATCTCGAGAAATACGATACATTCTCTGTTTCCCCGTGCTCCTGCCGCAGCTCGCGCACGAGTATCAATGACGGCTGCGGCCATCTGGACGAGGAGATGTGCATCCAGATGGGCAAGGGCGCCGAGCACTACATCCGCACGGGCCGCGCGCGGCAGATCACACGCGAGGAAGCGCTGGAGATCATTCACCGCGCCGAAGAAAACGGCCTCATGCACGACATCCCGAACATCGAAGAGCTTGGCGACAGCTCCGCCATCTGCAACTGCTGCTCGTGCGCGTGCTTCGGTCTGCGCGCTGGACTGATGTTCGGCGCGCGCGATGCCATCCGCTCCAACTTCGTCGCCGAGATCGACGAGGCAAAGTGCGTTGCGTGCGCGCAGTGCGTGGAGACCTGCCCCGGCAACGCGCTCAAACTCGGGCAGAAGCTCTGCTCGTCCTGTGATCTTACGCCGCCGGACTATGCCAAGCTCACCACGACGCTCAACGTCCGAAAGACCTTCAATCCCGATTACCGCGAAAACTTCAGGGACACGCTCGACACCGGCACCGCCCCCTGCAAGACGGCGTGTCCGGCGCATGTCCCCGTACAGGGGTACCTGAAGCTCGCTGCGCAGGGGCGGTATACCGACGCGCTTGAGCTCATCAAAAAGGAAAACCCGTTCCCCGCGGTGTGCGGCCGCATCTGCAATAAGGCGTGCGAGCAGGAATGCACCCGCGCGAGCGTGGACGAGGCCGTCGCCATCGACGAGGTCAAGCGCTTCATTGCCGACCACGATATGCACGAGGCAACGCGCTTCGTTCCGAAAATGGTCAACCAGATCGGACGGCCCTATACGGAAAAGATCGCCGTCATCGGCGCCGGTCCCGCCGGTATGAGCTGCGCGTATTATCTTGCCAATAAGGGCTACCCCGTCACAGTGTTCGATAAGAATCCCGTTCCCGGCGGCATGCTCACGCTCGGCATCCCGTCGTTCCGGCTGGAAAAGGATGTGCTCAACGCGGAGATCGATATTCTCCGCGAAATGGGCGTGGAATTCCGCTGCGGCGTGGAGGTCGGCAAGGATATCACCATCGCGCAGCTCCGCGAGCAGGGCTATAAAGGCTTTTATCTCGCCATCGGTGCGCAGAAGTCCCGCCGGCTGAATATCCCCGGCGAGGAACTCCAGGGCGTTATCGGCGGCATTGAATTTCTGCGCGAGGTGAATCTCGGCCATGTGCCCGCCGTCGGGAAAAAATGCGTCGTCATCGGCGGCGGCAACGTCGCCATGGACGTGTGCCGCAGCGCCGTCCGCCTTGGCGCAGAGGAGACCTGCATCGTCTACCGCCGCTCGCCGGAGGAAATGACAGCCGACCCCGAAGAGATCCGCGAGGCGATCGCCGAGGGCGTGCAGTTCCGCTAT
>CAVEPP010000116.1:0-6061 GCA_963617605.1 Alloprevotella sp.
CAACCCCTCCGTCAAAACCTTCGGTTTTGCCACCTCCCCTTACACAGGGGAGGCTTTTTCTTTTTTATTAACCAAATTTGCCCTGGACGTAATCCCTTGTCCGGCTGTCTTCCGCCTCAGAGAATATTTTTGCCGTATCGCCCATCTCCACGAGCTTGCCGAGCAGGAAAAATGCCGTCTTATCCGAAATACGCGCGGCCTGCTGCATGTTGTGCGTAACGATGACGATGGTGTACGTCTTTTTGAGTTCGAGCGCCAGCTCTTCGATGCGCCCGGTGGAGATCGGGTCGAGCGCGCTCGTCGGCTCGTCCATCAGCAGCACCTCCGGCTCGGCGGCCAGCGCGCGGGCGATGCAGAGTCTCTGCTGCTGTCCGCCGGAGAGACCGAGCGCGCTCTTTTTGAGCTTATCCTTCGTCTCGTCCCAGATGGCGGCGCTGCGGAGCGACCGTTCCACGATCTCGTCGAGCTCCGCGCGGCCGCGCACGCCGTGCAGCCGGGGGGCGTAGGCGATGTTGTCGTAAATGCTCATCGGGAACGGGTTCGGCTTCTGGAACACCATCCCGATGCGGCTGCGCAGCTCCGTAACGTCAATCTTATCGCCGTAAACGTTGTGGCCGTGGAAGAGCACCGCGCCGTCGATCTTACAGCCCGGCACAAGATCGTTCATGCGGTTGAGCGTTTTGAGATACGTGGATTTGCCGCAGCCGGACGGCCCGATGAGCGCCGTGATCTCGTTCGGAAAGATCTCCGTATCGATGCCGCAGAGCGCCTGAAACGCGCCGTAGCGAAGGTCGAGCTTTTTGGTTTCAAGAATGGGTTTCATATTTTACCGTTCCTTTCTGGCCTTGCCCGCCGTGAGCGAGGCGAGAAGATTGAGCGCGAGCGTCAGCACGAGCAGCACCGCCGCAATGCCGAAGGCGATATCAAATTTGCCCTGCTCGCTTGCATAGAGATACAGCGCCACGGAAAGCGACGCCGAGGAGGATTCGAACGCCGCCTTGAATCCCAGCAGCCGCAGACCAAAGCCCGCGGTGAAGAGGAGCGCCGCACTCTCGCCGGTGATGCGGCCGACGGAGAGGATGCACCCGGTCACGATGCCGTCCACGGCGTTCGGCAGCACGACGGTGCGCACCATGTGCCACTTGCCGCTGCCGAGCGCGAGAGCGCCTTCGCGGTAGGCTCTCGGCACGGCGAGCAGGCTCTCGCGCGTGTTCGCCATGACCGTGGGGAGCACCATGAGCGCGAGCGTGAGACCGCCGGCGAGAACGCCCTGCTTCAGACCGCCGAGCTTGATGAAAAACAGCATGCCGATGAGACCGAAGAGGATGGACGGGATGCCCGTGAGCGTTTCCGCGGCGAAGCTGATGAGCCGCACGACGCGGGGATTTTCCGCGTATTCGGTGATGTACACCGCCGCGCCGACACCGAGCGGCAGCGCCGCGCCCATGGCTATGAGAATGAGATAGAGCGTGTTGCAGATGTTGGGGAGGATGCCGGTCGTCCCGGCGAGATAGCTCGTCGCCGTTGTGAGGAACGACCAGCTCAGCTGCGGCAGGCCGCGCTTTACAATGATCCCGATCAGGAAGAGAAGAATACCGCCGGTGATCGCCGCCGCGGCGATGAGGGCAATTTTCAAAAGGATTTCCCGGAGCTTTCTCATGCCTTGGCGCTCCTTTCGCTGAGAAGCCGCAGCGCGGCGTTGATAAGAAGAATGAAGAGGAACAGCACCAGACCCACGGAGAAGAGCGCGTCGCGCTGCAGAGAGCCGTAGGCGGCGTAGGACATTTCAGAGACGATGGCGGTCGTAAGAAACCGGACGGAGGCAAAGAGCGACGGCATATTCGCCACATTACCCGCCACCATCAGTATCGCCATTGCTTCGCCGACGGCGCGGCCCGTGCCCTGGATAACGGAGGCGATCACGCCGCTTTTCGCCGCCTTGAGCGAGACGAGAAACCACGTTTCCACCTTCGTTGCGCCGAGTGCGAGGGAAGCCTCTTCATATTCGCGCGGCACGGCGCGCAGCGCCGTTTCCGAAACGGACACGATGTACGGCAGGATCATCACCGTCAGCACGAGAATGGCCGTGAGCAGGCATGCGCCGGAGGAGAGGGAGAACGTTTTCTGCACGAACGGAACGAGCACCGTCATGCCCACGAGACCGTATACGACCGAGGGAATGCCCGCGAGCAGCGCCACGCAGCTTCGCGCCGCGGCGGCAACGCGCGGCGGGGCGGCCTTGGCGAGGAACACCGCCGTGAACAGGCCGAGCGGCACGCCGAGGAGCAGCGCGCCCGCCGTGCCGTAAATGCTCGTGAGGATGAACGGCAATATACCGAATTCATTCGTCGGCGCGTTCCACGTCTCGCCGAAAAGAAAATTCCACAGGCCGATCGCCCGGATCGCCGGCACGCCGGAGATCACAAGATACAGGCAGATGCACAGCACGAATCCCACCGCCGCGATGCCGCAGAGGAGAAAGATCCATTTTACAACGTTTTCCAAAACCTTTTTCTTCATAAATAAGAAATACTCCCCGACTCTCTTGTCGGGGAGTATTCTACGTTAAGGGTGTAAAATTCGTTACCGCGGCACTGTAAAATGTGTGTAAAGCAGAAAACAGCGCCGTTTTCCGGTCATTTCCGGAACGGGTCGGTATCGTCGTACTGGCTCGGCTCGCCGGTGTAGGGGTTATAGGGCACGTGGTTCCCGTCGTCGTCGATGTAGTACATGTGCAGCGCGTCGCGCATTTCAAAATAGATCTCCGCCTCGCGCCACCGGTTCTGCTCCCACTCGGGCGAGTTGTGGATGACGATCTGCGTATCGGGAAGGGAGTCATACAGACGCTGCATCTGCTCTTCGTTGTACATGTTCCCGCCGAGATACAGCCGCTTGAGCCACGTCATTTTGCAGAGCGTCTGCACATCCGCCTCGGCTACTTCGTCGCTCTTGACGCGCTTGTACATAAGGTCGATGTCCGTAAGGCTCGTACACTCGGAGAGCATGGTGATATCCGTGAACGACGCCTTGCCCAGCTCCAGAAACCGCAGCTCCTTGAGCGTTCCGAGCTCCGGGATGGGATTGGGCCCGGCGCTCGAGAGAATGAGATATTGCAGATGCGGCATCTGCGTGAAAAAGTACGTGTCGCCGTACAGGTGCATGTGGCCGAGATCGATCGCTATCATGTCGTGGCAGTAGCGCAGATCGTCCGCGAGATGGTCGTATTCGCCGTAAAAATACTCGCAGTTATAAATGGAGAAGTACGTCTGATCGGTGCGCACGCCGTAAGCATAGATCTGCACCATCCAGACGAACTGGACGTTCTCGTGGCGGAGATTGATCTCCTCCATATCCTCATTGGCAATGCCGCAGCGCAGCATCACGACCTTTTTGAGATTCGGCATATAGGGGAGCATGGCCTCAATCTGCGCGGCGTCTTCCACGGTGAGGGGGATATCCGAAAACTCGATCTCCTCCGCGTCGGTATAAAACGTTACGCCGAAAAGGGACGTCTCCCAAACGGTCAGAACTTCCGGGTGCGCCGCGGAGAAGGAGCGCAGCGCCTCCTCGGAAAGGCCGCAGCCGGTGAGCGTCACGCTCTCCGCGCTAGAGAAAAGGGGCAGGGCGGAGCTTATCTCGGAAAGGCTCTCCTCCGTGAGCGGCGTGCCGGTAAAATCGAGTGCCGCGGCGTCGGAGGGGATCGTCCGCCCGGCAGCCGTCACGTCCCAGGTGAAGGTCACGTCCGGAAAATCTTCGGCGAGCGCGAGCTGGTCGGAGAGAGAAAGTGTGCTTCCTGTCAGAACGAGCGATTGCAGCTTCGGAAGGCGTTCCATCGCCGTGCGGAGCTCTTCCGCGGCGGCATCATGGACTATCACGGTCTCGCTCCCGGGATCAAAGCTCTTTCCGCCGATCTCGACCGGACCGGGCGGCGGCTCTTCCGTCGCAGAAACCTCCGGCGCGGGCGTTTCCACGACAATGTCCCGGTCTGCGCCGTTCCGGTTCAAAAGAAACAGTCCCACCGCAACGGCGAGGATCGCCGCGGCAAGAATATAAAACAGTGCTTTCTTCTTCATAGCTTTTTCCCTCTTCCACAAGGTCCCCGATGGCCTTGTTTTCGATTATATCGGCCGGTTAGGGAAAAGTCAATTTTCCTTCTTTTTCTTTATATAATTATATAATATCTTGTATGTCTTAGTTTACTATATTTACATTATTAATATATATGTTTACACGTCCGGGAAAAAGTGGTATACTCTTATAATAGCTGATAATAGCGCCCTCGTGTGCTTACCGATAAAAGGAGAGAGAAAGAATGAATTCCCTCAACGACATATGGAACAGCGTTCTTGCCGTTCTCGGACAGAATCTGACCGCCACGGCGCTGAACACCTGGTTTGACGACTGCACGCCGGTCGAGATCGTAAATAACCGGCTCGTCATTCACACCCCTACGGAGTTCAAGCGCGACATTATCCAGACCCGCTTCGCCCAGACGATCATCGATGCGCTCAGCGATCTTTTCTCCGCCGAGTTCAAGCTGACGATCCTCGCCGGAGACGAGCTGGACAGCTACATCTCCGAAACAAAAACGGACGATACGCTCCCGGAGGTCGCGGGCTTTACGTTTGATAACTTTGTCGTCGGGCCGTCGAACAAATACGCCCACGCCGCGGCCATCGCCGTGGCGGAAAACCCCGGCAAGCTCTATAACCCGCTCTTCATTTACGGCAACTCCGGTCTCGGTAAGACGCACCTTCTTCTCGCCATCGGCAGCGCGATCCACGCGAAGAACCCGAAGGCGAAGATCGTATACGTCAAGGGCGACGATTTTACGAACGATCTCGTCCACGCCATCCAGGTCGGCGGCGGCGAGGAGCTGCGCGCCAAATACCGCAGCGCCGATCTGCTCTTAATGGACGATATCCAGTTCATCGCCGGCAAGCAGCAGACGCAGGAGGAATTCTTCCACACGTTCAACACGCTCTATGAAGCGGGCAAGCAGATCGTCGTCACGTCCGACCGCCCGCCGATGGAGATGAACAAGCTGGAAGACCGTATCCGCACGCGGCTCGAATGGGGCCTTATGGCGGACGTGCAGCCGCCGGATCTCGAAACGCGCATGGCCATCACGCGCAACAAGGCCGCGCAGTTCGGCGTTGTGCTGCCGGACGATGTCGTAACGTTCATCGGCGAGACGGTCACATCGAACATCCGCCAGCTCGAGGGCGTAGTGAAAAAGCTCACCGCCTACCGCGATCTTTTGGAGGACGATATCACCGTTTCGAGCGTGCGCCGCGCCATCAAGGACGTGATCCGCGTCGGAACGTACGTCCCCACGCCGAACGTCATCATTGCGGAAACGGCGCGGTACTTCTCCGTTTCGGAGGAGGCGCTGCGCGGGCAGTCCCGCCAGAAAAACACCGCTACGGCGCGGCAGGTCGCCATGTATCTCTGCCGGAATCTCACGAACATGGCGCTCACCGATATCGGCGCGCAGTTTGAAGGCCGAAACCACGCCACGGTGCTCGCCTCCATCCGCAAGATCGAAGATATGATGCAGGCCAGCCAGGAGTTTGCCATGGTCATCCGGGACGTTACCTACAACATCAATTCCAAGGCATAAAAGCTAAGATAAAGTTTTCCACAAGGTGTATGTGGAAAAACTGTTTATAAATGTTCAAAACTTTTCTGTCCCGCTCCGCTGTGGAAACTGTGGGAAAATCACCCTAAAGTTTTCCACATCGAAAATTCTTGATTTTCAAGACTTTCGCGGAGTTTTCCACAAGTTTTTGCTCTACTGATACTCGCTTCTAAAAAATATTCTATCTTTCTTTCTGGAAGAAACGGAGGAATTGCCATGAAATTCACCTGTGAGAAATATCTGCTCAGTCTCGCCGTCGCCACCGCGGGCCGCGCCGCCGCCTCCAAAAGCCCGATCCCGGCGATGGAAGGGCTTCTCATCGAGGCCGGACACAACGTCCGCGTCACGGGCTACGATCTCAAGAAAGGCATCTATACGACGTTCGAGGCCGATGTCTCCGCGCCGGGCAGCGTGGTGCTC
>CAVEPP010000117.1:0-5991 GCA_963617605.1 Alloprevotella sp.
CCGGGGAGATGCCCATGCCCTGCAATTCCTTCACGGAGTGCTGCGTCGGCTTGGATTTGTGCTCGCCGGAGGCTTTGAGATACGGCACGAGCGTCACATGGATGTAGAGCGTATTCTCGCGCCCCACCTCGAGCCCGACCTGACGGATAGCTTCGAGAAACGGCTGGCTCTCGATATCGCCGGTCGTGCCGCCGATCTCGGTGATGACGATGTCCGCGCCGGTCTTTTTGCCGACCTGATAGATAAACTCCTTGATCTCGTTGGTGACGTGCGGGATGACCTGCACCGTGCTGCCGAGATACGCGCCGCGGCGCTCCTTTTCGAGCACGTGGGAATACACCTTGCCCGTCGTGAGATTCGAGAACTTGTTGAGGTCCTCGTCGATGAAGCGCTCGTAGTGGCCGAGATCGAGATCGGTCTCCGCGCCGTCCTCGGTGACGTAGACCTCGCCGTGCTGGTAAGGGCTCATCGTGCCGGGGTCAACGTTGATGTAGGGATCAAGCTTCTGCGCTGCGACCTTGAACCCGCGCGCCTTCAAAAGACGGCCGAGCGAGGCGGCGGTGATGCCCTTGCCAAGGCCGGAAACAACGCCGCCGGTGACGAAAATGTACTTTGTCATATCTTTCACACTCCCAAAGGATGAATATACACAAAAAAATTTGGGGAGGGGAGGTGAGCCTCCCTTCCCCGGGAGGCAGTTATGCCTCAGAGAAAGCGGTAGACCCCGTCGCGTTCGGCAACGAGGGCGTGTTCAAAAAAGGCGGTGAGGGCTTTGACAAGCGAGGCGGTGTCCTCCGCACCCGCGGTCTCAAAGGGCGAGTGCATCGCCAGCTGCGCAAGGCCGATGTCCACGGCGTTGAGCGAAACCTGCGTGTTGGAGATGTTGCCGAGCGTCGAGCCGCCCGGCATGTCGGCGCGGTTGGCGTAATACTGCACCGGCACGCCGGCGCTCTCGCAGATGCGGCGGAAGATGCCGGCGGAAACGGCGTCGGAGGTGTAGCGCTGGTTGGCATTGTATTTGATAACAATGCCGCCGTTCATGTGTGCGGTGTGGTTGCGGTCGGCAAATTCGCCGTGGTTGGGGTGGACGGCGTGCGCGTTGTCGCAGGAGACGAGGAAGCTGCCCGCCACGAGACGGCGGTATTCGCTGCCGTCCATGCCGAGCGCGGCGCACAGCCGCGTGAGCGTGTCATAAAGGAAGGTGGATGCTGCGCCCTGCTTCGTCTCGCTGCCGACCTCTTCGTTGTCGAAGATGCAGCAGACGGGGATGGCGCGGCTCTCCCCGGCGGCGAGAAACGCCGTCAGCGAGGAGAAGGCGCACTGGAGATCGTCCAGCCGCGGCGCGGAAATGTATTCGCCGAGGGATACACCCTTCTGGGGATCATAGAGGAAGAGATCGCCAGTGACGATGGCATCCTCCGAAACACCGGCGGCCTTCGCAACAGCGGCGCGGAAGCTGCCCTTTTCGCTGCTCATCCATACGGGCAGCATATCGACGGCGGCATTGTACTTCATGCCGTCGTTGGCGTTTCGATTCATGTGGATGGCGACATTCGGGATGATCGCGCAGGGCCCGCCGAGATCAACAAGCTTCACCGAGAGCGTGTCGCCCTCAGAGACGACAACGCGGCCCGCCACGGAGAGCGGCCGGTCGAGCCAGGGGGCGCAGAGCATCCCGCCGTATTTCTCCACGGAGAGACGAAGATAGTTCCCGTCCGAAAGCTCTGCGTTCTCCTTAATTTTAAACGCCGGGCTGTCGCCGTGCGCGGCGGTCATCATGAAGCCCGCGATCTCCCCGGCGGGGACGCGGAACGCGATGAGAGAAGAGCCGTTTCGCGTAACAAAGTATTTGCCGCCGGGAACGATCTCCCAGCGCTGCGCTTCGCAAAGCTCAGTATATCCGGCGGCGCGCAGCATGTCCGCGCTGTGGGCGCAGGTGTGGAACGCCGTGGGACACGCGGCGATATAGGCAAAGAGCTTTTCGTTCATTTTGTTTCCTTTCCGCCGTCCGGTGCGGGCCGGAACAGCACAAGCTTTTCAAGCGGGAAGAGCACCGCCGTCTGCACGATGCCCGCACCGAACGAGGCGAGCGTGCGTGAAAGGGACGCGATGCGGCTTTCCGCCATCGCGGCGACGATCTCGCCCTGCATCCACGTGGCAAAGAGAATGAGCGCGAAGAGGATCACGAGATATACCGCGAACCCCGCGCGGGTACCCTTGCCGCGGAACGTTGTTTTCATGTTGATGAAATAGCCGTAGATATTGGCGAGCCCGTTCGCGAGCAGGAACGGCAGCACATAGCCCCATGTGACGACGCCGTTCACCACATACTTTGACCCGTTCGGGAAAAGCGCCTCAGCATTGAATATGCCGCGCAGCAGCGGCGGCAGCGGCGAGACAACGCCGTCGAATGCGAGCGGCAGGAGATTGGCGAGCAGGAGCTGCACGACCGTCACCGTCAGACTCACGAGATTGAATTTCACAAACTGCCAGAGCGTGCGGCCCTTCCCGGCAGAAAGGCGCTCGTCCAGCCGCTTCCATGCGTTCATGGCGAACCGGTCACTCCCATTCGATGGTCGCGGGGGGCTTGGAGGTGATGTCGTAGACGACGCGGTTGATGCCGCGCACCTCGTTTGTAATGCGCGAGGAGATGCGCCGCAGCACATCCCACGGCAGGGGCGCGAACACGCACGTCATAAAGTCGCTCGTTTCCACACAGCGCACCGCCACGGTGTAGTCATATGTGCGCCCGTCGCCCATGACGCCGACGCTCTTCACGCCGGTGAGCACCGCAAAATACTGGTCGGCGCGGCAGCCGCACTTGCCGATCTCCTCGCGGACGATGGCGTCCGCCGGGCGGAGAATGGCGAGCTTTTCGCGCGTGATCTCGCCGAGCACGCGCACGCTGAGACCGGGGCCGGGGAACGGCTGGCGGTTCACGAGACTCTCCGGCAGACCGAGCAGGAGACCGAGCTTGCGCACCTCGTCCTTAAAGAGATAGCGCAGCGGCTCCACGACGCCGGAGAAACCGAGATCTTTCGGCAGACCGCCGACATTGTGATGGCTCTTGATGACGGCAGAGCCCGTGCCGGATTCGACGACGTCCGGGTAGATCGTCCCCTGCGCGAGAAAGCCGATCTTGCCGAGCTTTTTCGCCTCGTCCTCAAAGACGAGAGCAAACTCGCGCCCGATAATCTTGCGCTTCTGCTCCGGATCGGTCACACCCTCGAGCTTTTCGAGGAAACGGTCGGCGGCGTCCACGCAGCGGAAGTCGAGCGCCTTGTCCTCAAATACGGAGCGGATCTCCTCCGTTTCGCCCTGGCGCATGAGACCGTGATCGACATAGATGCACGTGAGCTGGCCGGGCACTGCGCGCGCGAGCAGCGCCGCGCACACCGAGGAATCCACACCGCCGGACAGACCGAGCAGCACCTTTTCGCTGCCGACCTGCTCGTGGATCTCGCGGATCTTCGTTTCAAGGAAGCTCTCCATCGAATAGTCTCCGGCGCAGCCGCAGATATCAAAGAGGAAGTTTTTCAAAATGAGATTGCCCTGCACGGTGTTGGTCACCTCGGGGTGGAACTGCACGCCGTAGAGCCGGCGCTCCTCGTTTACATACGCCGCCACAGGCGTGAGATCGGTGTGACCGGCCACGCGGAAGCCCTCGGGCAGCGCCGTGACGAGATCGGTGTGGCTCATGAGCACGTCCGTCGGCACGGTGCAGCCGGAAAAGAGCGGGAGAGACGTGTCGAGCGTGATGGGAAATACGCCATACTCGCGCTTGTCGCCCGCCGCGACCGTTCCGCCGCAGAGATGGCAGATGAGCTGCATCCCGTAGCAGATGCCGAGCACGGGGATGCCAAGCTCCAGCACGGCCTTATCGCAGGTGGGGGAATCGTCGCGGTACACGCTGTCCGGTCCGCCGGTGAAGATGATGCCCTTCGGCGCCATTGCGCGGATCTCCTCCACGGGCATTTTGCACGAACGAATTTCGGAATAAACGCCGTGCTCGCGTACGCGGCGTGCGATCAGCTCCTTGTACTGCCCGCCGAAATCCAGGATCAATACGGTCTCTCCGGTCATAAATAGCCTCCGCAGCAAAAAATTGAAAATTTATAAAGGAATATCAGTCAGCAACGCATAATTCGGCGCTGACGAAACGAAAAAAGCGTCGCCGACGCGGTCAGGCAAACCGCGTCGGCGAACGCCATTGCTCACCTTTACGCACACGAATTATACGGAATGGAGCCGCCTTTGTCAATAAAAAATCGCGGGCAATATTGACAAAATCGCCGGTGCAGGGTAGAGTGAGCAAGTTAAAGTGATAAAGACGGAACGACTCCTTCCGTCTCGGCGCGCCGCGCCGAGCCACCTCCCTCAAAGAGGGAGGCATAAAGGTGCCCAGGAAGGCTCCCTCTCCGAGGGAGCTGTCAGCGGCATTGCCGCTGACTGAGGGAGTTCGCCAATACATTATAAAAAAGGAGCAGGGCATTATGAGCGGTATGACAGAAGAATTCGGTTCGATGGTATTTTCGGACGCCGTCATGCAGCAGCGTCTCCCGGCGGAGATCTACAGCGCGCTGCGCTCGGCCCGGCAGTACGGCAAGCGTCTGACGCGCGCCGAGGCGGACGTCGTCGCCGAGGCAATGCGCGACTGGGCGATCGAGCGCGGCGCAACGCACTATACCCACTGGTTCCAGCCGATGACCGGCATCACCGCGGAGAAGCACGACAGCTTTCTCTCCCTGGCGAAGGACGGCGGCGCGCTGCCGGAGTTTTCCGGCCGCGAGCTCATCCACAGCGAGCCGGATGCCTCGAGCTTCCCGTCCGGCGGTCTTCGCGCCACATTCGAGGCGCGCGGCTACACCGCCTGGGACCCGACGAGCTATGCCTTTGTGAAGGATGGCGTGCTCTGCATCCCGACAGTGTTCGCCTCCTACGGCGGCGAGGCCATCGACAAGAAAACGCCGCTTCTCCGCAGCATGGATGCGCTGAACATTCAGGCGCTGCGCATCTTGAAGCTCTTCGGCGACACGCAGACCGCCGCCGTGCGCGCAAACGCCGGCGCGGAGCAGGAGTATTTTCTCATCGACCGCGGCGTTTACGAACAGCGCCCCGACCTGATCTACACCGGCCGCACGCTTCTCGGCGCACGTCCGCCCAAGGGACAGGAGCTGGACGACCACTATTTCGGCGCGATCAAGCCGCGCGTGGCGGCGTTCATGCGCGAGCTGGACGAAGAGCTCTGGAAGCTCGGCGTTCCGGCCAAGACCGAGCACAACGAGGTCGCCCCCGCGCAGCACGAGCTTGCGTGCGTCTATTCCACGGTGAACATCGCCGCCGACCACAACCAGCTCGTCATGGAGCGCATGAAGCGCGTGGCGGACCGGCACGGCATGGTGTGTCTGCTGCACGAAAAGCCGTTCGCGGGCGTGAACGGCTCCGGCAAGCACAACAACTGGTCCCTCTCCACCGACCGGGGAGAAAATCTTTTAAATCCCGGCGACACGCCGGAGGAAAACGCGCAGTTCCTGCTCATCCTCACGGCGGTTTTGCAGGCTGTGGACGAATATCAGGATCTGCTGCGCATCTCCGTTGCGGGAGCTTCCAACGATCACCGTCTCGGCGGCAACGAAGCGCCTCCGGCGATCCTCTCTGTGTTCCTCGGCGACGAGATCACCGGAATTCTCGATTCCATTGAGAACGGTACGCCGTATGAATCCGGTGAAAAGGTGCAGTTCAAAGTCGGTGTACACGTCCTGCCGCGTTTCCCGAAGGACACGAGCGACCGCAACCGCACCTCGCCCTTTGCTTTCACGGGCAACAAGTTTGAGTTCCGTATGCTCGGCTCGTCGCAGTCGATCTCCGAGGCAAACATCATTCTCAACACCGCCGTGGCAGATGTGCTGCGCCGCTATGCCGATGAGCTGGAGGGCGCCGCAGACTTTGAAAGCGCACTGCACGAGCTCATAAAGCGCTCCATTCATGAGC
>CAVEPP010000118.1:0-541 GCA_963617605.1 Alloprevotella sp.
TCCATCTGGACGGCATCGCCCCGGCGCGCCGCGGCGTGCCGCAGATCGAGGTCACCTTCGATATCGACGCCAACGGCATCGTGAACGTCTCCGCGAAGGATCTCGGCACCGGCAAGGAGCAGCACATCACCATCACCGCTTCCTCCAACCTCTCCAAGGACGACATCGACAAGGCCGTCAAGGAAGCCGAGCAGTTCGCCGCTGAGGATAAGAAGCGCAAGGAAGAGGTTGACGTCCGCAACGCCGGCGACCAGATGGTCTACCAGACCGAGAAGACCCTCTCCGAAATGGGCGACAAGCTTGACGCCGCCGACAAGGGCGAGGTTGAGCAGAAGCTCGCGAGCCTGAAGACCGCTCTCTCCGGCACCGACACCGAGTCCATCAAGAAGGCGACCGAAGAGCTGACGCAGGCCTTCTACAAGGTCAGCGAGAAGATGTACCAGCAGGTCAACCCGCAGGGCGCGCAGGGCAATCCGAGCGCCGGTGCGAACTACACCGATCCCGGTGCGCAGCATGGTCAGCAGGGCGGTCAGTACTACGA
>CAVEPP010000118.1:551-5949 GCA_963617605.1 Alloprevotella sp.
ACCAGCAGGCCAACCCGCAGGGCGCGCAGGGCAATCCGGGCGCGGGTTACACTGACCCCGGTGCGCAGCAGCAGGGCCAGCAGGGCGGCCAGTACTACGACGCCGACTACGAAGTGGTCGACGACGACAAGGACAAGAAGTAAGATTTAGATATTCCCAATTTGAGTCCCAATCAACGGAATGCGGGGCGGACGGATTTCCGGTCCGCCCGCGTTCCATGTTAAGAGGATAGCTATATGGCCGATAAACGCGATTATTATGAGGTGCTTGGCGTAGAAAAAAGCGCCAGTGCCGATGACATAAAGAAAGCCTACCGGAAAAAGGCGAAGGAATTTCATCCCGACCTGCACCCCGGCGACAAGGAGTGCGAGCAGAAGTTCAAAGAGGTCAACGAGGCCTACGAGGTGCTCTCCGACGCCGATAAGCGCGCGAAGTACGACCAGTACGGCTTCGCCGCGTTCGATCCGTCCAGCTTCCAGTCGAGCGCCGAGGGCTTCGGCGGTTTCGCCGACATTCTGAACGACCTCTTCGGCGGCGGCTTTGGCGGAGGGTTCGGCGGCGGCTTCGGCGGTTTTGGCGGCGCACAGCGCTCGCCGAACGCCCCTATGCGCGGCGAAAACGTCCGCACCGAGGTCCAGGTCAGCTTTGAGGAGGCCTGCTTTGGCGTCAGCCGCGAACTGGACGTTATGAAGGTCGAGACCTGCGACAAGTGCAAGGGCACCGGCTGCGCCGAGGGCACGACCCCCGAGATTTGCCCCGACTGCAAGGGCCGTGGTAGCGTGACGCGCACCGCGCGCACGCCCTTCGGCATGATGCAGACGCAGGAGCCGTGCTCCCGCTGCGGCGGCACGGGCAAGATCATCCACCAGCCGTGCCCGACCTGCAAGGGCAAGGGCAAGGTACGCCGCTCGCGTCGCATCAAGGTGGACATCCCCGCCGGCATCGACGACGGACAAACCATCTCCCTGCGCGGGCTCGGCAACGCCGGACGTAACGGCGGACCGGCGGGCGATCTGCTCGTAACGGTGAGCGTGCGCAGCCATCCGCAGTTTGAGCGCGAGGGCACGTCCATTCTCTACGAGCTGCCCGTGTCCATCGTGCAGGCGTCGCTCGGCGCGGAGGTCGAAGTGCCGACGATCGACGGCAAGGTGAAATACACCGTGCCCGAGGGCACGCAGTCCGGAACGGTGTTCCGTCTGCGCGGCAAGGGCGTGCCGTATCTCCACGGCGGCGGCCGCGGCGACCAGTTCGTCACGGTGCGCGTCGTCACGCCGAAGAATCTGACGACCGAGCAGAAGGATCTTCTCCGCAAGCTCGGCGACAGTCTCGGCGACACCGGCGTCACGCCGAAGAAGAAAAGCATCTTCGGCGGAAAATAAATACCGCTTACCAAGATCCGCCGCGCGGTTTCTCCCGCGCGGCGGATCTTTCATTTTTCAGTACGCTTGCCCCGGTGCGGTTTCGATGGTATAATCCGTATGTCGGGACGCCCGGTGCGTCCCGCGTTACGAATACAAAGAAGTGAGGCAGAGCGAATGAAATACGATTTTACCTCCATCATGGACCGCCGCGGCAAGGATGCTCTGGCGATCGACGGCGTCGGTCACGGCCGCGCGCCGGGCGCGCCCCGCGAGGGCTTTGACATTATCCCCATGTGGGTCGCGGATATGAATTTTCCCACCGTTCCGACCGTTCCGGCAGCGATCATCGAGCGCGCCAAGCACCCGGCCTACGGGTATTTTATGCCCTCAGAGGCATACATCCGCGCCATTCTCCGCTGGCAGGAGCAGCGTCACGGCATGACTGGCTTAACACGTGAAAACATCGGCTACGAGAACGGCGTGCTGGGCGGCGTCGTCAGCGCGCTGAACGTGTTCTGCTCAAAGGGCGGCAGCGTTCTTCTCCACTCCCCCACCTACATCGGCTTTACCGGTGCGCTGGGCAACAACGGCTACAACATGATCCTCTCGCCGCTCGTGAAGGACGAAAACGGCGTCTGGCGCATGGATTTTGAGGACATGGAGCGGCGCATCGTGGAAAATCACATACACGCCGCCGTGTTCTGCTCGCCGCACAACCCGACGGGCCGCGTGTGGGAGCGCTGGGAGGTCGAGCGCTTCACAGCGCTGTGCGCAAAGCACGACGTATTCATCGTCTCCGATGAGATCTGGTCGGACATCGTCCGGCCCGGCGTCGTCCACACGCCGACCCAGTCCGTGAGCGAGGACGCAAAGAACCGCACGCTCGCGCTCTACGCGCCGAGCAAGACGTTCAACCTCGCGGGGCTTGTCGGTTCGTACCACATCGCCTACAGCCCGTGGATGCGCGACCGCATGGAGAAGGAATGTTCGCTCTCCCACTACGACAGTATGAATGTGCTCTCCATGCACGCGCTTGTCGCTGCCTATTCCCCGGAGGGCAGCGAGTGGGCGGACGAGCTGCGCGCCGTGATCGCGGGCAACATCGATTTCGCCTGCGATTATATCAAAACGCACTTTGACGGCGTGGAGGTCACAAAGCCGGAGGGCACGTACATGCTCTTTGTGGACTGCACAAAATGGTGCGAAGCGCACGGAAAGACCATTGATGACGTGGAAAGGGCGTGCTGGGACGTCGGCGTGGCCATACAGGACGGGCGGCAGTTCCACGGTCCCTGCCACATCCGCATGAATCTCGCGCTTCCCCTCTCCCGCGTGCAGGAGGCCTTCGACCGGATGGACAAATACGTTTTCAACGCATAAACGCATAATGAGTATAAAAAGAGAGCCAATGGCGTTTGCCGTTGGCTCTCTTCCTATTACAGGCAGTGCTTTTATTTTGTTTTACGCAGCTCCGCCGAGGCGGCGGTGAGCGTCTCGGGCAACTCTGCCGCCGACGCAGCAGCCGCGGCCAGGACAGTGGCCGCCGTCATCATGCCGCGGTGCGCTGCGGGCAGCGCCGCCTGCGCCGTCATGCGGCGGTTATGGAACGGCGTGCCCCTGGCAAAGCAGGCGACATAGATCTGCACCGTCGGGACAAGGTGTGAAACGTTGCCGACATCGGTGGAGACGGAAAGAGCGCCGGTACGCAGCCGGTACGGCTCGATCTCCGCAGAGAAGGGAGGCACCTCCGCGGAGAAACGTGCCGCCGACGCGATCTCCTCCGGCGAGAATTCCGGTACGCCGAGCTGCCGGAACGCCTCGTCCGCCAGACGGCCGAGCGCGTCGTTGGGGAGATAATCGCTCATGGTGCTCCCTCGGCGGAAGAACACCTCCGTGCCGGTCATCAGTGCAGCGCCTTTTGCTATGTCGGACAGGCGGGCGAGCACATCCTCGGCGGTGCGCTGTTTTTCCGCACGGATATAGTAGAGAAGCGAGGCCTTGCTCTGCACGATGTTGGGGCTGCTCCCGCCGGCATCGGTGTAGGCGTAATGGAACCGGACATCCGGTGGGACATGCTCGCGAAGGTAGTTTGCGCCCACGTTCATCAGCTCACAGGCGTCCAGCGCGCTGCGCCCGAGCTCCGGCGAAGCCGCGGCATGGCTGGCCTTTCCGTGAAACTCCGCTTCCGCGATGATGTTCGCGAGCGTGCTCTGCGTCACGACGCAGTTTCGCGTTTCCGGGTGCCATGTGAAGCAGGCATCCAAACCGTCAAATACGCCGGAGCGCGCAAGGATCTCCTTTCCGGCGCCGGATTCCTCGGCGGGACAGCCGTAAAACCGTACCGTGCCGGGAAGCCGGTTCTTTTCCAGATATTCGCTGAGCGCCGCGGCAGCACCGGCAACGCCCGCGCCGAGAAGGTTGTGGCCGCAGCCGTGACCGGCGGTACCGGGCTCGTCACCCGTCTCGGAGACCCCGGCGGGCTGATACAGCCCCGGCAGGGCATCGTACTCGCCGAGAAAGCCGATCACGGGAGACCCCTTGCCGCGCGAGGCAACAAACGCGGTGGACAGCCCCGCGGCGGAGGACTCGATGGAAAAGCCCTTTTCCGCGAGAAACCGCGAGAGCGCAGTACAGGCATACTTCTCCTGAAACGCGGTCTCCGGGTGCGCCCAGATCGCGTCGCTCAGTGCGGTGAGCTCTGCTTCGAGCGACGATACGGCGCGGCGGATGGATTCCAAACGGTCACGGCTGTCCATAGATCAGATCTCCAAAAAGTCAAGATGGGATTCTTCCTCGAGCGCGGCACACTTTTCCTCTCCCATAATCTTAGCAAACTCTCGGAGCGCCGCGGAGCAGATCTTTTCCGTTTCAGGAACGCTCAGCTCCACATAAAACATGCGCCGGAGCGCCGAGAGCGTGTGGCCGGAGTGGTAGAGAAAGTCCTTCATGGTGTAATGCGATATCTCGCTTTTGAGCTTCATGAGATCATAGAACTCCTGCTCGGTCTGGAAGTTGGCGCCGATCCAGTTGAATTCGCAGGAGGGCGCGCCATGCGTGAGCACGGAGGAAATCTCCACCGTCTCTGCTGGGCTGAAGCCGCGGACGAGGTTCTTGTCGCAGTAGGTGCAGTAAATGGCGCCGTATTTCCCGAGACCGTATTTGATCCAGCTGTCGTTCCACGCACACTGCGGAACGGTGTTGAGGAAATCCGGCACGATGCCGCAGACCTGGATGCTGGTCTTTTTGCGCGTGTCCGCCCATTCGCCGTAGAGCAGATACGTTTTCATATTCAGCTCGCGGCCGTCGGCAAGACAGCGCTTTGCCATGCGGATGCCGCGCTCGCGGGAATAGAGGATCGTTCCCTTGGCAAACGCATCCAGACCGGCATCGCCGCAGAACTGCTCCGCATACTTGCCAAGCAGGCCGTAGATGAGCGCGTGTTCTTCAATATAAAATTCCGGGGCGATCTTTTCGCGGATCATTTTCCTGTTCTCCTTTCGTATCGGCTCTTTCAGAGCGTGAACAGCCGGCCAAGGCGGCCGGCCCGTTCGCCGTGGCGGCCAAACCATTTCCCGATGAGCCAGACCGCGCACGCGTTGCTCGTCACGACCGGAACGCCGAGCTCCGCTTCGAGATCGGCGATGATCTCCATGGCCGTGAGACCGGTGCAGCTGATGAACAGCGCGTCCGATCCGGGCTGCATCTGCTCTTTGGCAAAGCGGAAGATGTCCTCCGGCGGGATGCGGCCGATGAGCTTCGGGTCGCGAGGGTCGGCGGTCTTCATGCCGAAGATCCCGTCGATGGAAAAGCCTTCGTTTTCAAAGTACGCTTTCTCGGTGGCGTTCACGTCGTCCGGGTACGGCGTGCAAATCGTGAGCTTCTCTGCGCCGAGAGCACGGAGCGCTTTGAGAACGGCGGTGGTCGTTGTATAGCCCTCCCGGGCGTTGGCGGCCTCCCGGATCGTTTGGCAGAGATACGCGTCGTAGCCGGGGCCGCCGACCTGGCTGCCGGAGGTGCAGGAGAGGAACACGAGATCC
>CAVEPP010000119.1:0-5916 GCA_963617605.1 Alloprevotella sp.
CCCTGCAAAAGACGCGACATCCGCTTGCCGGACGCCATATCGCGCAGCGCTTCGTCCACGGCGCGCCGCTGCGCATCCGTCGGTGAAAAGGGGAGAGAGGCGTAAAATTCCTTGACATCCGGCAGCGGAATACGCTCGCCGGGCGCACTCTCGCGCTGCGCGCGCAGCCGCTGCGTGGCGCAGGAGAGAACGAAAAATTCTTCAAACGTCAGCCGCCGCCGCGCCAGCGCGAGCGTTTCCCAGTCCGGCGGAAAGTGCACATTCCGATACGCAAAGCCGACCTTTGGAAGCTCATACCGTTCGGTGATCTCCGCGGGCAGAAGCTCCGGCAGCATATCGCCGCAGGCATTGAGCGCACACTCCACGGCGCTCACGACGAGCTTATTTGATATCCCGTGCGTCAGCCGGTAGAGCGGCAGTATCCGCCCCGTGACGGCGCCCGCGCGGTCCTCCCGCTCAAAAACGGGGTTCGTGAGCGTTTTGCGCAGGAGATTCCCGCCCGCCTTGCCGTAAAAAACATAGCTCTCGCCCAGAATAAGCTGGTCGCGGACGTAGCTCTGGTTAAAGAACGTCACATCCGCGCTGCCGCTCTCATCTACGATGCGCAGCTTTACAAGATCGAGCCCGCGCCGGACGCGCGTGAGACGCGGCTCCGTTGCGACCATGGCGCGCACGCACGCCGTCTCGTCGATGGCAAGCTCGGCAATGGGCCGCACAGCGGTGCGGTCCTCGTAAGCGCGGGGAAAATAGTTGAGAAGATCGCCGAGCGTGCGCACGCCGAGACGCGCGAGCGCCTTCGCTCTCTGCTCGCCGACGCCTTTTATGTAACGGACATCCGTGGACAGCTCCGGCACGGTCTTCTCTCCCTTCGTAAAAATTATTCTGCAAGTGTTTCCCACTCGGCGTAAAGCGCTTCGAGCGATTCCTCGGCGGCGTCCTTCTGTGCGCCGAGCTCGAGCAGCTTCTGGTAATCCGAGGCGTTTTTCTCCATTTCGGCTTCGATGTCGCGCAGCGACGCCTCGGCGCGCTCAATGTCGCGCTCAATCTTCTGGCGGCGGCGGTCGCGGTTCGGCTCGGTCTTTTTCTTCGGCTTTTCCTCGCGCGCGGCGCTCTTCGCGGCCTTTGCCGGCGGCTGGAGCGCTTCCTGCCGCGCCTTATATTCGCGCCATTCGGCAAAGCCGCCGCGGTAGTCCTCGATCTGCCCGTTGTGCAGACACCAGATGCGTGTGGCGAATTTCTCAATGAACCAGCGGTCGTGGCTCACAAAGAGCAGGGCCTCGCTGTAGTCCATGAGCGCGTCCTCCATCCACTCGCGCGAGAGAAGATCGAGATGGTTCGTCGGCTCGTCGAGCATGAGAAAGTTTATATCGTCGCGCATGAGGATGCACAGCCGCAGACGGCTCTGCTCGCCGCCGGAGAGCACCGAAACGGTCTTAAACACGTCCTCACCCCGGAAGCCGAACGCCGCGAGACGGTTTCGCGCCGTTTGCGGATCGCACTTCGCCTCCCAGAGCATCGTGTCCACCATGTTGCGCGAGGGATCGTCAAACCGCACGAGCTGCGGCAGGTACGCGCTCTTGACCGCGGGGCCGAGATGGATCCAGCCGCGGTCCGGCGTTTCCTCGCCGGTGATGCAGCGGAGCAGCGTGGATTTTCCCGTGCCGTTGTCGCCGATGAGCGTGATGCGCTCGCCCGGCTCGATGAGCTCGTCGATGCCGGAGAAGAGCTTTTTCTCGCCGTAGGATTTTGCCACATCCTCGAGCACGAGGACTTCGTCGCCGAAAAATTCCTTCTGCCGGAAACGGACGGAGAGCTTTTTGTCCTCGCGCGGCTTTTCCGCCGTTTGCAGGCGCGCAATGCGCTTTTCCATGGAGAACGCGCGCTTGTGCAGCTTGTCCGCGCCCATGAACGCCCACAGATGCAGATCGTCCGCCGCCTTCTGGAGGTGCGCGATCTCCTTCTGATTCTTTTCGTATTGTTTGCGCAGCTCCTCATACCGGCGCTGCTTTTCCTCGGCATAGAACGTATAGTTGCCGTTGTAAAATTCCGCTTTGCCGTTGACGATCTCAATGATCCGCTGCGCGACCTTGTCAAGGAACCAGCGGTCATGCGATATGGCGAGCACTGTGCCCTTAAAGTGCAGCAGATAGTCTTCCAGCCATTCGGTGGCGTGCATGTCCAGATGGTTCGTCGGCTCGTCGAGCAGGAGAATATCCGTATCCTCCAGAATGAGCCGCGCCAGGTTGACGCGCGTTTTCTCCCCGCCGGAGAGCGAGTCGAAAAGCTGCTCGCGCATGGCGGGCGGAATGTCAAGCCCGTTGGCCACCTTGCTGCGGCGCACCTCGGCGTCGTACCCGCCGAGCGTTTCAAAGCGCGAGAGCAGCTCGTCGTACTCGGAGAGGAGTGCGCGGTCGCTCGATACCGCCATGAGCTCTTCAAGCTTCCGCATCCGCGATTGCATCGCGTTGAGCCGCTCCTCGGCCGTGGCGAGCACGTCCTCCACGGTGTACCCCGCCGGATAGTGCGGGATCTGCGAGACGAGCCCCAGCCGTTTGCCGCGGGCAATGTCGATCTCGCCCTTGTCCTCGGTGAGCTCGCCGACCATCAAGCGGAAAAGCGTCGTTTTCCCCGTACCGTTGCGGCCGAGAATGCCGACGCGCTCGCCGTGCTGCACCTGAAACGTCAGCCCGTCGAGAATGTTGTTGTTGACCTCAAACGCTTTTGTGAGGTCCCGGACGGAAATATCAATCATCGGAATAATACTCCATTACAGTCTGTAATACGGAATTGGCGGCGCTCCCGGCCTGCAGAAGCCCGCCGCCGCCGTGCTCGAGCATCACCGCGAACGCTACCGGCGCGCCGGTGCGCAGATACCCGACGAACCAGGCGTGCGTTGTGCCGTCGCCGACCTCCGCCGTGCCGCTCTTGGCGCAGAGATCGAGCCCCGGGAACCGGTCGCGGCCGTAGCCGTAGACCACGTCGTAGCTCATGCACTCGCCGGTATACTCCGCCGTTTCCGCGTCCATGAGCACCGCGCCGCCGCCCACACCGCCATAGGCGAGCGTCGGCGTAACGGCGGTGCCGCCGTTCGCAATGGCGGCGCACAGCCGCAGCATCGAATACGGCGTCACGAGATCGGTGTACTGCCCGATGCCGAGCCACGCCTCGTCGCTGCTGCCCGCTTCGGCGGTCTCGATCTTGCCGGAGGCCGTGGCCGCGCCGTCGAGCGTGAGTGACCCGGCCACGCCGAGCCGCTGCGCTGTTTTCACGATCGTCTCGCTGCCAAGTTCGAGCGCCAGCTCTCCGAACGCGCAGTTGCAGGAGTTTGCGAGCGCCTGCTCGATCGTCTGCGGGCCGTGCCAGCCTGTGCATAGGACCGTCCCGCCGGGGAGATCGAGATATTGATTGCAGGTGAATGTCTGGTCCGTGAGGTCGGAAAGATTTTCCACTGCGGCGATGAGCGTCACCAGCTTGAATACCGAGCCCGGTGTGAACGTCCCTCCCGTACAGCGGTTGATGAAAAGACCGTCGATGCTCATGTCGGCCTCGCCGTTCGGATCGTAGGACGGGGAGGAGACCATGGTCAAAATTTCGCCGGTCTCGTAGTTCATCACGAGCACCGCGCCGCGGCGTCCCGCGAGCGCGTCCCACGCGGCGGTCTGCAATCTTGCATCGAGCGAGAGCGCGACGGTCGAACCGTCGCCGGGCGTGCCGTAAACAAACGAGTAGCCCGCAAGCTCATCGGCAAACGCGGAGATCGCACCGCTGATGTATCCGCGGTAGTCGCCGACGGCGTGAACGGAGGAGAGCCGCACGGCAGGATCGTCCGCGTAGCGCCATACACCGTTTTCCGTCTGCGCGAGGATCACGCCGTTGCGGTCGGTCAATGTGCTGCTTTTGAGCACGCCGTTTTGGTAAATATGCCGGTTGGCGCTGTAGGACGCCCAGTCGCCGCCGTAGAGCGCGAGCCGGACGACGAAAAAACCCATACCGAGCAGAAGCGCCGCCGCGAGCAGCAGCGCGATGGCGGAGCGGTGTTCAATGCGCTTCATTTCACCGCCTCCTTCTTTTTGCTGCGGCGGGCGTTCTCAAAGCTAGTGCGCAGCGCAAAGCTGCCGCCGGAGCGCGTGTCTCCGGCTTTGATATACGCGAGCATGCCCCAGCAGGAGATGAGGCTTGATCCGCCTTTCGATACGAACGGGAACGTCACCCCCGTGAACGGCAGCAGATCAAGCGAGCCGAACACATTGAGCGCAAGCTGCGCCATGAAGATCGTGACCGTGGCGCACGAGGCGATGACATAATAGGAAGAGCGCCCCGCCGCCGCGCTGCGCACGGAGAACACCGCGAGCAGCAGCAGTGAGAGCACGCAGCAGAGCGCGACAATGAGCCCCAGCTCCTCGCACACGACGCCGAACACCATGTCGGTGTTCGCGGCGAATATGTTTTTGAGCCATCCCGCCCCCGCGCCGCGGCCAAAGAGACCGCCCGCGGCCGTCGCGGACATGGTGCGCACCTGCTGAAAACCGGTGTTCAGAGGATCCTCCCACGCATGGCCCCAGGTGGCGAACCGCTGCGCCACATACGGCTTCACGGTCAGAACGAGCATCACCGCGAGCGCCGCCCCGCCGATGGCGAGAAAGAGCGTGGCAAAGCTCCCCGAGCGCATGAAGGATATAACAAGAAAGCATACGAAGAATACGAGCGCCGTGCCGAAGTCGCCCATGAGCGCCAGCGCGCCCACGCACACGGCGGAAAAGGCGATGAACAGCAAAAGGTTGCGCCGCCGGAACAGACGGTCGAGCGTCGCCGCGCCCGCGTAGACGTAAGCAATCTTGACAAATTCCGAGGGCTGGAGCGTCTGCCCGGCGATGCTCAGCCAGTTCTTTGCGCCCCAGATCGTTTCGCTCAGCAGCAGATTGAGCGCAAGAAAGCCGAGCGCGGCAAACGCCATCGGCCAGCGCATCGCGCGCACCCGGCGCAGATCGCGCAGCCACACGCCGAGCGCGAAGAAGAGCGCAAGCGCTGCGAGAAACAGGAGACACTGCCGTCCCATGCTCTCCGGCGCGGAGGACCCGGCGACGGAAAAGCCGACGCTCGTGAGGAAAAACGCGATCGTCTCCGGCTCAAACCCGCGCACGGAAATGCTCCGCATCACAAAATAGCAGAACCATTCCATGGCGATGAGTAGCCCGAACGAGAGCACGATGTAGGCGAGCGCCGCGCCGTCCATCGTGAAGAAAAACTGGAAGAGCAGCACGAGCTGGAAGGACACGAGCAGAAGAAGCGTCACCGCCGGCTGCACCTTGTGCCCGGTCACGGGGCGCTTGCGCTGCAGTGTGGCGCGCTGCGCGTCGTCCAGCGCAAGAAAATGCAGCTCCATCTCGCCGAGCCGGATCGTGTCCCCGCCGCGGAGCGGCGCGTCGCCCGTGACGGCTTCGCCGTTCACCCAGACGCCCTTGCCGCCGTCGAGCGCGGAGAGCGTCCACTCGCCCGCGCCGGAGCGCTGGATGGCGGCGTGGCTGCGCTCGATCCCCTCGCCGGTGAGCACGATGTCCGAAGCCTTCGCCCGGCCGAGGATGCACTCCCAGTGCTCGATCGCGCGCGACGAGCCGTCCGGCAGCTCCAGATAGCCCCAGACCTCCGGCATGTACTTTTCGCTCAGCATCGAGCGCGCGCAGCGCGCCACGATCCAAACGGCGAAAAACGCGAGCACATACCCGGTATATTGTAGAAAAGCGGCTTCAGTCATGCATTCGCTCCATAGCGTCGATTAACAAGGGCACGCACGTCGGACCGCCAGTCTTTTCGGCGCTTTTCGCCCTTTTCTCCTTGGCGGGCGTCAGCCCGCCTGCGTCCAAAAGAACAAAAATCCCTCGAAAATCCAAGGCTGTCCGATGCGAAGCAGTTCTGCCG
>CAVEPP010000120.1:0-4695 GCA_963617605.1 Alloprevotella sp.
TTGAGCGCCATTGACGCTTGATTTTTCGGAGGTTTTGATGCATTCTAATAGGTACACCGCCGCGCCGGAAAGAAACCGCCGGAGCCTGACGCGCGTGCTCGCCGCCTCGGCCGCCATGCTCTGCATCGCGGCGCTCCTGCTCGTGCTGAGCGTTGTCCAGTCGCGCACGGCCGCCGCCGTGCGGAACCGCGACGGTTTTCAGCTCCGAAGCGGAGACAATATCTTTTATGCCGCCGCCGGAAACGGGCTCGCCGCCGCCACAGCGACCGGCGCGCAGCTCTTCACCGCGAATGGGAAATGCGCCGCGAGTGCAGACTTTGCCTTGGCGGAGCCCATGTGCGCCGGAAGCACGCAGCTTGCCGTGTTCTGGGACGCCGGACAAAACGGCATCCACGCGCTCTACCCGGACAGCTCGAGCGCGGAATGCGCGACCGAGGGCGGCGTATACTTTGCCGATGTGAACGAAACCGGGCTTATTACCGTCCTAACCGATAAGGACGGTTATCGCGGGAGCGTCGTCGTATATGATACGGATCTCACGCCGCTCTTCCGCTGGGACGCTTCGAGCGTCGTGCCCGTCTCCGCGCGGACGACCGGAAAAGGTCTTCTCTGCGTGAACGGCGCCGGAGAAGACGGCGGATATCTCCGATTTTTCCGCATTGACCGCGAGGAGATGCAGGCCGAGTTTTTCGCCCCCGGCGAGCTGATCGTGGATTTCGGTTTTCTCTCCGACGGCACCATTGCCGCGGTGACGGAATCGGCGATCCGCTTTCTCTCCGCGGACGGCACGCTCCTCTCCGAGCACCGGCTCGGGAACGCGCATCTCTCCGCCTTTTCGCTCAGCGGCGACTTTGCCGCCGTTGCAGCATCGAGCGGATTTGGCGGCGGCGAGACCGTGATCACAACGTTCTCCGCCTCCGGCGAGCCGCTGGGGAGCTTCGCTGCCCCGCTGGAGGCCGCGGCCATGTCGTCCTGCGGCAGCCAGCTTCTCGTCCTCTTCACTGGAGAGGAGTCCACGCTCTTTTCCTCCGCGTTGGAGGAGATCGTATCCTATCAGCCGCCGGAGGACGTCCGGCAGGCGTTTCTCTGCTCGGACAGCCGCGCTCTTTTTGCCGGTGCGTCCGGCGTTGTCCAAATCGATTTCAACCGGTAATGTTTCACCGGCCGCGCCCGAAAAAGGAGGCTTTGCATGAAAGCGGTACTGAGTCTTTTGTTTTTGTCCATACTCATTTTCTGCATCTGGTCCGGCTATAAGAAGGGGCTCGTCATGGGCATATTCAGCCTGATCGCGTTCGTCGTTTCGGTATACGGCGCGAATCTCCTCTCCCAGACCTATTCCGGAGAGGTGATCGACGCGCTGCGCCCGTTCGCCAGCGGCTTTGTGGAGGTCAACGTCGTCAACAAGACCGTCCGCCCCGCCATGGGGATCGACAGCACCAATCTTTCCGTCAAGGACTATTTTGCGCAGAATCCCGGCCGCGAAACGGAATTCTGCACGCTCACCTACAACGGCATGGGCATTTATGAATCCACCAGCGAGCAGATGGCGGACGAAGCCGTCGCCTACGCGAAGGAAAATAATGCCGAGCTCATCGATGCCGTCGTAGAAGTGCTCTGCCGGCGCATATCCTATGTCGGCGGGTTTATTCTCGCATTCGTTATGATCCTGATCCTCCTTACGGTGATCGGGAACATTCCCAATATCAGCTTCCAAATACCGAACCACGAGCTGCTCAACGACATCGGCGGCGCGATGACCGGCCTTGTGCAGGGCATGGCATTCTGCCTCATCATCGGCTGGGCGCTGCGGTTCGTCGGCCTTCTCGTCTCGCAGGAGACGCTTTCCAACACTTTCCTCGTCTCCTGGTTTATGGACCGCACGATCTTTGTAAACCTTCTCGGAATTTAACGCCATTTCACAGAATACAGGAGAACATCTATGCAACCTACTCTCTGCGCCCGCTGCCACAAGAACATGGCGGTGGTATTCATCAACCGCATCGAAAACGGCCAGTCCCATCAGGAGGGACTGTGTCTCAAGTGCGCCCGTGAGCTGCACATCAAGCCCATTGACGATATCATTTCCAAAATGGGTATCAACGACGAAGAGCTCGACGGGCTTTCCTCCGAAATGATGGAGGCCATGCAGAATCTCTCCGGCAATGGAGACGATCTCATGAACATTGAAAACGACGACGACGGCTCGGACGACGACGGGAAGACCGCAACGTTCCCGTTCCTCAACCGGCTTTTCGGTGCGCAGAACGCCGCCAACGCCGAAAACCGCGACAACAGCGCCGAGACCGAGCGTCCTCGCGGCGGCAAGGACAGCGGCGAGCGGAAGCCCAAGCGCAAGTTTTTGGATAATTACTGCATCTCGCTCACCGACCGCGCCCGCGCGGACAAGCTCGACCGCATGATCGGCCGCGGCGAGGAGCTCGAGCGCGTCATCCAGATCCTCAACCGCCGCCAGAAGAACAACCCCTGCCTCATCGGCGAGCCCGGCGTCGGCAAGACGGCGATCGCCGAAGGTCTCGCGCAGCGCATTGCCTCCGGCGATGTGCCGGCGAAGCTGCGCGACAAGCAGGTATTTCTGCTCGATCTCACCTCCCTCGTTGCAGGAACGCAGTTCCGCGGCCAGTTTGAGTCGCGTATGAAGGGACTCATCGAAGAGATCCGCCGCGAGGGGAACATCATCCTCGTCATCGACGAGGTACACAATCTCGTCGGTGCGGGCGACGCCGAAGGCAGCATGAACGCCGCAAACATTCTAAAACCCGCGCTCTCCCGCGGCGAGATCCAGGTCATCGGCGCAACGACGTTCACTGAATACCGCAAGCACATTGAAAAGGACGCCGCGCTCGAGCGCCGCTTCCAGCCTGTGACCGTGGCCGAGCCGTCGCTCGACGACAGCGTGGAGATCCTCAAGGGCATCCGCAAATATTATGAGGACTTTCACGGCGTGAAGATCTCCGACGAGATGTGCCGTATGGCCGTGACGCTCTCCGAGCGCTACATCACCGACCGCTTCCTCCCCGACAAGGCCATTGACCTCATCGATGAAGCGTGCTCGGATGTGAATCTCCACAACAAGAACATTGAGCGCAGCGCCGAGATCAAAAAGGAATGCGCCGATCTGGACAAGGAGCGCGAGCTTCTGCTCAGCGGCACCGCAGGCGACGGCGATTTTGAAAAGCTCGCCGAGCTGCGCAGCCGCGATCTTCAGCTCAAGGATGAGCTCTCCCGGATCGAGGCAAAGGGCATGCCGGAGCTCACCGCAGACAATCTCGCGCACATCATCGAGCTCTGGACAAAGATCCCCGCTTCGAACATCCGCGCCGACGAGTTTGAACGCCTCTCCGGTCTCGCCGGGCGGCTCAAGGCGCACATCATCGGCCAGGATGAGGCCGTGAACGCCGTGTGCGCCGCCATCAAGCGCAGCCGCGCAGGACTGCAGTCCAAGCGCAAGCCCGTGAGCTTCATTTTCGTCGGCTCCACCGGTGTCGGAAAGACCGAACTCGTCAAGCGGCTCGCCGCCGATCTCTTCAACTCCCCCGAATCGCTCATCCGGCTCGACATGTCCGAGTTTATGGAAAAGTTCAGCGTTTCGCGCATCATCGGCTCGCCTCCGGGCTACGTCGGGTACGACGAAGCCGGACAGCTCACCGAGAAGATCCGCCGCAAGCCGTACAGCGTCGTGCTTTTCGACGAGATCGAAAAGGCGCACCCGGACGTGATGAACATCCTGCTCCAGATCCTCGACGACGGACGCATCACCGACGCGCAGGGCCGCACGGTGAATTTTGAAAACACCGTGATCGTTATGACGACGAACGCGGGCAGCGACAAGCGCACCGGCAGCGTCGGCTTCAATATGAGCGCCGACGAGCAGGGCAAGGAAAAGGCGGTCAAGGCGCTCAGCGACTTCCTCCGCCCCGAGTTCATCAACCGCGTGGATGAGATCATTTACTTCCACCGTTTGACCGAAGAGAACATCCGCGCGATCGCCTCGCTCATGCTTGAGGATCTCCGCACCGCTATGGCCGAGCGCGGCACCGCCCTCACCTGGGACGAGAGCGTTATCGCCTATCTTGCCGAAAAGGGCTACAGCGCGGCCTACGGCGCGCGCAATCTCCAGCGTCTCATCCAGAAGGACGTGGAGGATGCCATCGCCACCGAGATCATCGACCATCTCAAGGGCGCGGCAAAAACCGTCGGGCTCACCGTCCAGGACGGAAAGATCGTCGTTCTGGCGATTTAAGCCTCATATGTAAAAACGCCTCGCGCGGTTTTTTCCCGCGTGAGGCGTTTTCTTCTGTATTTGATTTTAATCCGCGCGGCAATGCGCGCCGAGGCTTTCTTTGCGTTCCAGCGCTGCGCGCGTGACGCTCTCCGCCGTAAGCAGCATATTGCGAAGCTCGTTCCACTCGGCAAGAGACGCGGGGCGGCGCTCGCGCAGAGCGGCCTTGATTTTCTCGATCTCGCCGAGGGCCTGTTCCATCCCCTCTCTGGTGCGGATGACGGAGGCATCCCTCTGCATGGTCTCACGCAGATCGTCGCGCAGGTCGCGGAGCGGATCCGCGCCGGGCTCCGGATAAACCGAAAGGGCGCGACTGGCTGCCGCGGCAGTTTCCGGCGTATCAGCGTCGGCCGCGGCGTATTCCGCGGCATTTTTTCCCGCGATCGCTCCAAAGA
>CAVEPP010000120.1:4758-5915 GCA_963617605.1 Alloprevotella sp.
CTCCGTGCAGCCCACCGGTGACCTCGCCGCAGGCATAAAGGCCCGCGATATCCGTAGAGCAGTCGGTACGCAGCGGCACGCCGCCCATGAAGAAATGCGCCACCGGGCGGATGAGCAGCGGCTTATCCGGGTTATCGCGCGCCATGCGCGCGATGTTGGGGCACTCGCGCTCAAGATACGCCTTATCGCAGTTGGAGAGATCGAGCCGCACTTCCTTTTCGGCAAACTCGGCGCGCGCGACGACGTCGCGGTTTTCGAGCTCCTTCATTGGGTATCTATCGCAGTCCATGAACCGCTCGCCCCTCTCGTTGCGGAGCACCGCGCCGTGATCGAAAAGGTCCGGGAAAATGTCCGCCCGCTTGGGCGAATAGATGCGGTAAGGGTAAAACTGTACGAATTCCATGCCGCGCAGCGGCAGACCGCAGCGCACGGCCATGGCGTAGCCGTCGCCGGTCACGTCGCGCGTGTTGCTCGTCGCAGCGTACACGTTGCCCGCGCCGCCGCAGCAGAGGATCACCGTTTTGGCCGGGTATACGCACATCTCCCCGCCGCAGAGCGCAAGAACGCCCTGCGCACGGCCGTTCTCGGTGAGAATGTCGCAGGCGGTCACGCCGTCCTTCACGGTGATGTTGGAGTGTTCGTTCAGCTTCTCCCGCACGGCTTTTGTAAGAATTCGGCCCTGCTTGGGCGAGCAGCAGGCGAGATACGGGTATTCCCCGCCGTTTTCCGAAAGCGTCCGATATTCGAGCGGCAGGCCGAGACCGCGCAGCCGCTCCATCGCCGCGGCCGCGTGATCGACAAAGAACGCTGCGATCTCCGCGTCCTGCTGCCCCGCGCCGGAGGCGAGGAAGCGGCGGCGGTAATCCTCGCGCAGACCGGGCGCGTCCGGCGCGAAGCGGTGCACCGACATGGCCACCACGGAATTGCCGGAGCCGCCGGTTTTGCTCTTGCAGAGAATGCGCACCGCAGCGCCGCTCTCCGCGGCGGCGAGCGCGGAATACATGCCGGCCAGACCGCCGCCGATGATGAGCACATCGCTGCACGGCCCGGTTTTATACGTAATAGACGTTGTCTCCATATTTGTCACTCCTTTGCTGACATTACAGCCATGAGCAAAACTCCAAAAGAGTAGTAATTGCAATGGTTCCCGGCCATGG
>CAVEPP010000121.1:0-5308 GCA_963617605.1 Alloprevotella sp.
CTGCCGGTCTACGCCTCCATCCTCACCGCCGCGAGCTTCACGGTGTTTACGCTGCTCGTGAAGAACATCAAGGCGAAGAAGGTAGACCACGTCAAGGGCCTCGACGCCCTCGGCGCGGACGACTGATATCTACACATGAATAACAAATCGCCGGTCAGACGTTTTTGTCTGACCGGCGATTCTTTATACCGTTTTTTTATGGATGGCGATGATGCTGCGGATGTAGCGGTTCAGATAGGCGCGGTACACATCCATCGGCACGGGATCCTCCCGGAGGATGATACTGTAGCAGGTGGAGCTTGTCAGCTCAATGATCGAATAGAGCAGCAGGTCCGGCTCATCCCAATCCTCCTGTCCCTGCTGAAGAAGCTGGTGAAGGGCGGCGTAGCAGGAGAAGTCCTCATCGGCGGACAGATTTGTGATGGCGCTGCGGTAAACGCCCCAGGAGAGGTTCTTGTTGATAAATTTCAGAAGAATGTGGTTGGCCTGAAGTTGATCGAGCAGGTCGTCTACGATATGGATGATCGCGTCCTCAAAGGAGAGTATTTCGCCGTCGTGCTGCTGAAGCGCTTCGAGCGCGTGGGAGAACATCTGATCGGCGCGCCGGGCGATGAGACGGGCTTCAATATCGTCCTTGTCCTTGAAATAAAGATAGAACGTCCCCTTGCCGACGCCGGCGGCGGAGGCGATATCGGAGATCGAGGTCTGCGACGTTCCTTTCGTTGTGAAGAACTGGAAGGCGGTCTCCAGCAGCCGCGTCCTTTTCAGCTGTTTGTTTTCTTCGGCTTTTCCCATCGTATTGCACGCCCTTTTTCTGATATGAAATCAGCGTATAACAAAATGCGGGGAATGTCAAACGATCAGCGTAAAAAACTGACCAAGATTCAAAATTTTTCTTTCCGCACGTTGTGCAGAAGGCTGAAAAACTGGCTATCGGTCAGTTTTTAACAAAATAGATATTGACGAATGGTCAGCTTTTTGCTACACTCTCGCATGCTCAAGAAAATGACTAACGGTCAATTTATAATGGAAGTGATGCAGAATGCGAAAATTCAGCGAAGCGATCGTGAAAGGGCGCATCCCGATCCTGATCATCAGCCTCCTGCTGCTGATCCCGTCCGTCTTCGGGTATGTCCGCACGAGAGTGAACTACGACATCCTCTATTATCTGCCCGAGGACATCGAAACGATGCAGGGGCAGAACATTCTGATGGAGGAATTCGGCAAGGGCGCGTATGCCGTGCTGGTATGCAAAGATATGCCGGACAAAGACATAGCGCGCCTGGCTGACGAGGTGAAGAACGTTGACCACGTCGAAAGCGTTCTGGGCTACAGCGAGATCGCCGACCGTCTCCCGCCGGAGATGCTGCCGGACGATCTGCGCGACGTATTCTATTCCAAGGACGGAAACGCCGCGCTGCTGTTCCTGTTTTTTGACACGACCAGCTCGGCCAACGAGACGATGGACGCCATCACGGCGATCCGCGCGCTCTCCGGGGAGCAGTGCTTCCTTTCCAGCATGTCAGCCATCGTGACAGATACGCGGAATATGGTGGATGAGGAGCTCACGACCTATGTCCTCATCGCCGTGGCGCTGTGCGCGCTCGTGCTGGCGCTGACGATGGACTCCTTCCTGCTGCCGGTGCTGTTCCTGCTGGATATCGGCATGGCGATCCTCTACAATCTCGGCACCAATGTTTTCCGCGGGGAGATATCCTTTGTCACGATGGCGCTCGTGGCGGTCTTGCAGCTCGGCGTCACGATGGACTATTCCATTTTCCTCTATAACGCCTACAAGGAGCAGAAGGCGGAGGGCGGCATCGATAATGCCGAGGCTATGACGCGGGCGATCCTGGCGACGATCGAATCGGTGACGGGCTCGTCTCTCACGACGATCGCGGGGTTCATCGCGCTGTGCTTCATGTCGTTCACGCTGGGGCTGGATCTCGGTGTTGTGATGGCCAAGGGCGTGCTGCTCGGCGTGATCTGCTGCGTGACGGTGCTGCCGTCGCTGATATTGACCTTCGATAAGGCCATTGAAAAGACGACGCACAAGCGCATCCATATCAATACCGGAAAGCTGACGGACTTCATTACCCGCAACTACCGGGTGTTCGCGGTCGTGATGCTCCTGCTCTGGATACCCTCGATCTTCGGCTATAACCGCATTGACGTGTACTATAAGCTGGATAACAGCCTGCCGTCGTATCTCGGCAGCGTGCAGGCCGACCGGGAGCTGGAGGATAACTTCGATATGAGTTCCGTGTCCCTGGTGCTCGTCCGCTCCGATCTCTCCCGCAAGGAGACCAAGACCATGACCGAGGCGATGGAGGCTGTGGACGGCGTGAACTTCGTGCTCGGGCTGGACAGCGTTGTCGGTTCGTCGCTGCCGGAGGAGATGATCCCCACGGAAGTGAAAGACGTGCTGGAGAGCGACAACTGGAAACTGCTGCTCGTGTCGTCCCGGTACGCGGTGGCCACCGACGAGGTGAACGCCCAGTGCACTGAGCTCAACCGCGTGCTCAAGAGCTATGATCCCCACGGCATGCTCATCGGC
This sequence comes from Alloprevotella sp., assembly GCA_963617605.1. Classification (GTDB taxonomy): domain Bacteria; phylum Bacillota; class Clostridia; order Oscillospirales; family Oscillospiraceae; genus Apopatocola. Next base: position 2,558 of record CAVEPP010000121.1, read on the forward strand.
GAGGCACCGTGCACCAAGGACCTGATCGAGATCACCAACCACGATTTTGCCGTCGTCAGCAGTGTGTCCATCGGGGCGATTTTTCTGCTGATTTTGCTGGTGCTCAAATCAGGGCTGCTGCCGGTCGTGCTTGTGATGGTGATCGAGCTTGCCATCTATATGAATATGAGCATCGCGTACTATACCGGAACGACGCTGCCGTTCATTGCCTCGGTGTGCATCGGCACGATCCAGCTCGGCGCAACGGTGGACTACGCGATCTTGATGACAACGCGCTATAAGCGCGAGCGCATGCAGGGCGAGGGACGCGAGCAGGCCGTCAAAACGGCGCTTGGCGCGTCTATGCATTCCGTTGTCACCAGCGCGCTGGGACTGTTCGCCGCTACCATCGGCGTCGGCATTTACTCCGACGTTGACCTTATCAGCTCGCTGTGCCTGCTGATGGCGCGCGGCGCACTCATCAGCATGCTGGTCGTGCTGTTCATCCTGCCAAGTATGCTGATGCTGCTGGACAAACCGATCTGTTGGACGACGCGCGGAATGCGCCACCTGAGCGACACCGCTCACACAAATTGAGGAGGTTACCCGATATGAAAAGCAAAAAGATCCCGGCGCTTCTTCTGGCAGCCGGAATGCTGATGTCTCTTGCGGGCTGCGGCGCAGCGGCGGAGCCTTCCGCCGAGCCGTCCGCGGAGGATTCTCTGGAGGATACCGCGATCTCCCTGCTCACCTCCGGCGGCCACAGCGATACCGCCGGCAAGGAGGAGACCGTCTACGTTGTGGCAGACGCCGCCGGTACCCCGAAGCAGATCATTGTGGAAAACTGGCTGAAAAACCCGGACGGCAGCGACCGTCTGACCGACCGCACCGAGCTGACCGACGTGGAAAACACGAAGGGCGACGAGGACTACACGAAAAACACCGACGGTACCATCACCTGGAATGCGAACGGCAGCGACATTTACTATCAGGGGCGCACGGACAAGGCGCTCCCGGTGGACGTGAACGTCCGCTACGTGCTTGACGGCAAGGAGGTAACGCCCGAAGCACTGGCCGGAGCTTCCGGCCATGTGGCCATTACGTTCCGCTATACCAACAACACCGCCCGCCAGACGGTGATCGACGGGAAGACCTGCACCATCTATCAGCCGTATGTCATGGTATCCGGCCTGCTGCTGGATAACGACAAGGCGAGCAACGTGACCGTGACGAACGGCAAGACCGTCAACGACGGCGACCGCACTGTGGTCGTGGGTATGGCCATGCCTGGACTGAACGAAAGCCTTGGTCTCGCCGACGTGGCCGACGGGAAGATCGAGTTCCCCGAAGAGGTGACGATCGAAGCGGACGTGACCGATTTTTCGCTTCTGACGACCGTGACGCTTGCTTCCGGCGATGCGCTTGGCCAACTGGGGCTGAATGATATCGGCGATTTGGACGATATGGAAGGGAAGATCGGCAAGCTGACCGACGGCGCGGGCAAGCTCGTGGACGGCACGGCGGAGTTCAGCGACTATATGGGACAGCTGAGCGACGCCGCCGATGAGCTCAACGGCGGCGCAGCCGAGGTGGATACGTATATGAACGCTCTGAGCGACGGGCTGAACACGCTCCAATCCGCCGTGACCGACCTTCCGGACGGTGCGGCGAAGCTGCTGGCCGGTACCAAAGCGCTGAGCGGCGCGCTCAAAAGCGGCTACACCGGCGAGGATGCGTCCAAATACGGCGTATACGAGGCGGTCGGCGCCATCGCCGAGGGTGCCGCGTCCATTTCCGAGGCGGCCTCTGGCATTATGGAAGGAGCCTCCACCATCTCCGGCGCGGCGGGACAGATCGCCGCGGGCGCGGTGAGCGGCGATATGAGCGACACGGCCAACTACGGCATTTATGAAGCGGCCGCCGCCGTGAAGATCGGGTTGACGGACGCGGCGCAGCAGCTCGGCGAAAACCTCTCGGCAGCCGGCAGCGCGCTGGGGCAGGCGAATGCCTGCAGCCAGCAGGCGCTGGATGTTTTGTCCGGTGTGCTGGCGGCGGAAAATCTGACGGCAGAGCAGCAGGCGGCCATCACCGGCGCGATGCAGGCCGTCGGCGGCAGCCAGCAGTATGTATCTGCCGTGCAGAGCCAGCTGGGGCAGTCGCTCGATCTCAGTAGCGCGTTCGCCGCGCTCGACAGCATCCAGACCGGTGCGCAGACCATTCAGTATGCGGCGAGCGAGATCGCCGTGGGCGCCGTGAGCGGCGACACGAGCGATCCGGAAAACTATGGCATCTATGAAGCTGCAGCCGCCGTCAAGGCCGGCGCGGATAAGCTGAATGCCGCCGCCCGGCAGGTTATAGCCGGCGTTGACACCATGACGAACGAGGAAAACCTCGGCGCGATCGTCGCCGGGCTGGAAGAGCTCAACCGCCAGAGCGGAACGCTCATCGGCGCTGTGGATACGCTGCGCAGCGGCGCAAACTCCCTGCGCGAGGGCACCGGTGCTCTCTCCACCGGCGTGAGCGAGGCGGACAGCGCGGTGAAGAAGCTCTTTGAGAGCAGTCTGGAACTGAAGGACGGCATGGCGCAGCTCGACAGCGACGGCATCCGCCAGATCGCGGATCTGGTGCAGAGCGAGCTGGAAACGGTGCTCCACCGGCTGCAGGCGGTGCAGAGCTATGCCGAGGAGCAGGAGAGCTTTTCCGGCAGCCCCGATGGTGTGGAGAGCAGCGTGAAGTTCATCTATAAGACAGACACGATCAAAGAATGATAAT